>NZ_JAQSEA010000123.1 GCF_029946185.1 Prosthecobacter sp. | reverse complement strand
CTGCGGCCCGGCGTGCGGTGGCGGATTTTCCCGCGCCCGTAACCGTGGTGGAGCTGGCGCGCAATTTTGGCGAACATGCCGCCGTGCTGGAAGGCTACCGCCATGCACGAGGCGAATTCGTGGTGAACCTGGATGATGACCTGCAAAATCCCCCCGGTGAAGCGGTCAAACTGCTGCGTCACCTGCGCGAGTCGGGTGCCGAGGTGGTCTATTCGCGCTATGCGGAAAAGAAACACCACTGGGCGCGCAATGCGGCCAGCTGGCTGGCGAACTGCTGCGCTACTTTTCTGCTCGGCAAGCCGCAGGATCTTTACCTCTCAAGCTTTCGGGCGCTGCGCCGTGAGCTGGTGGCGCGGATTGTGGTGTATCGCGGTCCCTATCCTTACGTGGACGGTTTGATCCTCGGTGCCACCAACCGCATCGCCACGCTGGAGGTGTCGCATGTCGAGCGTCAGGGGGGGCAGAGTGGCTACACGTTGCGCAAGCTGATCCGGCTGGCGCTGAGCCTGCTGTTTGATTTCAGCGTGATGCCGCTGCGCATCGCGAGTGTGCTGGGCGTGCTGCTTTGCGTCCTGGGGGCGTTGATTCTGGCGGAAGTAGTGCTTGAAACCGTCTTCGTGGGGCAGCGCCAGCTTGGCTGGGGTTCGCTGATGGGTGCGCTGGCCGTGTTCAGCGGGGCACAGCTGCTGATGCTGGGCCTCATCGGTGAATATGTGGGGCGTGCGTTTCTGACCGTTTCCGGCAAGCCGCAGACCCTGGTGAGAACTTTGACAACCCATATGAAACCACTGCCAGAATGATCCACGAAACCACCATTAAAACCTGCTCTGTGCGCGGCGTGCGGCTGTTTGAGATGCGCCATGTGGTGGACCCTGTGCGTGGCAATCTCACGGCGCTGGAATTTACCGAGGACCTGCCTTTTGTCGCGCAGCGCATTTTTCTGACCTACGGCATCCCTTCGATGAGCACACGCGGCGAGCATGCGCACCGCCTGTGCGAGCAGTTCCTTGTCTGCGTGCATGGCGAGTGCCACGTGCGTGTGGATGACGGGGAGAACCGCGAGGAGTTCTGCCTGAACCGCCCCACCTTTGGAGTGCTGGTTCCTTCCATGGTCTGGGCGGAGGAGCATCTGCATTCAACGGATTCGGTGCTGATGGTGCTGGCCTCGCGCCCGTATGAGGCGGAGGACTATATACGTGATTACAATGAGTTTACAGGTATGGTGAAAGGATGGAAAACGACGCCGTGAAAACCAGCGCGATTACAGATCCTTACGAGCTGGGAATGGAGACAGGGCTGTCGCGCTTGTGGGCGAGGGCGACGAATGCCATGCGCAGCCAGTCCGTGTGGGTCACGCTTGGGGTGATGATGCTTTGCACGCTGGGCATCGGCTGGCTGGACTACATCACCGGCTTTGAGGTGACGTGGTTTGTCTTTTACGGCGTACCGATTTTTCTGGCGGTGTGGTGGGCGGAAAACCGGGCGGGACTGTTCATCGCGGTGCTGTCAGGCGTGGTCTGGTGGCTGGCGAACATGAGCACGACCCCTTATGAGACGCAGCTGGGCTACACCTGGGCCCTGGCGAACCGGCTGGTGTACCTGTGTGTGGTGGTCTTTGCCGTGACGGCGCTGCGCAACAAGCAGGAGTCGGATGCGGCGCGCATCCAGATGCTGGAAGAGCGGCGGCAGCTCGAAAAAGACATCGTCAGTGTCAGTGAACATGAGCAGCAGCGCATCGGCCAGGATTTGCATGACGGCATCTGCCAGCAGCTGGCAGCGATCGGTTGTGCCGCACGCGTGCTGGCGGAGGACCTGCAGGCGCAGGGGATCCAGGCCGCTCACGACGCCAGTCTCATTGAAGGCTCCCTGCGAATGGTGGTGATGGAGGCGCGCAATCTCGCACGGGGCATCTTTCCGGTGCATGTGGACCGCAGTGGACTGGCGGCGGCACTGGAGGATCTGGGGAAAATGATGAGCAGCCTCACCGGCATCCCCATCGTGGTCAATGACTGTGTGGATGTGCCTCTCGACGCCCCGGAAATATCAATGCATCTCTACCGCATCGCTCAGGAAGCCGTGGCAAATGCGGTCAAGCACAGCGGTGCGACGGAGATTCACGTCGCAATGAAGCTCGCGGACGAAATGCTGGAACTGCGGGTTGAGGACAATGGCAAAGGCATGCGGCCCACCCCTCGCAGCACTCGCGGCGATGGAATGGGGCTGCGCACGATGCACTACCGAGCGCAGGCGCTGCACGCCGTGCTGACCATCGAGCCGCGACCTCACGGTGGTACACTCGTCAGCTGCCGGATGAATTTGAAAGATCTCCAACAACTCAAACATCACCATGACCATGAAGAAAAATGAATTAAAAGCGGCGAACAGTTACAAGGTTCTACTCGTTGAAGATCATCCCATGTTCCGGGAACACCTAGGACAGCTCATTGACCGTGACCTCGGCATGTCCATCTGCGGTGAAGCTGACAACATTCGTGATGCCATGCAGTTGATTCTGGAGACCAAGCCCGACATTGCCATTGTGGACATCACCCTGCATGGCTCCAGCGGGCTGGAACTGCTGAAAGACATCAAAGCGCAGGGGCTGGACATCAATGTCCTGGTGCTCTCCATGCATGATGAGGAGCTCTATGCCGAGCGCGCCCTGCGTGCGGGGGCCAAAGGCTACATCACCAAAAACGAAGCCTCCACGGAGGTGATCGAGGCGATCCGCTGTGTCATGAAAGGTGACGTGTATGCCAGTCGGCAGATGACGGCAAAGCTGCTGGAGCGCATGACGCAGAAGCGCAGCAACACGGAACTGGCCGGGATGGAAACCCTTGCTGACCGCGAACTGGAGGTGTTTCAAATGCTGGGCCGCGGCAAAAGTACGCGTGAAATCGCCCAAACCCTTAATTTGGGGGAATCAACCGTGGAGACATACCGTGCCCGAATTAAGGAAAAGCTTCAGTTGCGCAGTGCCGCTGAACTGTATTTGCGTGCGGGGCAATGGGTTCGTGACCATGGTGCCTGAATTGGGACTGTGTGATTGCTTTAGGTGTGGTGGCGTCTGACGCTACAGGTCTTGTCTTTTGATGAAGGGGTGCGTTTCGGGGCAAAGTACGGGAATTCTAAATTCACCTTTACCGAAGCCATGTCAAAACGCACACGCAGCAAGCATCCCAGCGGTAAAAACGTCACGCCCTCCGTCACGAGGCCTTCTGTTCTCAACGCTCCAGCTCCTGAGGCTCTTGCACCGCAGTTGCCAGAGTCCGTCAAACCTTCCCGTGCATCATGGTTTTGGGTGCATGCTGCTCTGGTGGCTTTGCTGATGGGGCTGTGTGCCAGCCTTTATGTCTGGACGGCCGATTTTCCCATGGCGTTCGACGACCACACCTATCTGAAAGACAATCCGTTCTTCCGAGGTGGCAACACCTTTGACTATCTGAAGGACTTCAATGAGTTCGTGACTCGTCCGTTAAGGATGGGGTCTGATCCCGATTATGCCGTCAATGCCGTCCTGCGTCCGGTCGCCTATGCGAGTTTTCGCCTGAATTATAAGCTGGATGAATTCAACCCCTACTCGTACCGCCTGATCAATGTCGCCATTCACGCGTTGAATGCGATCTTGATCTATGCACTCGTGACTGTGCTGCTCCGTCGTTCGACATTGGCAGTCAAGCTGCAGCGCAGTTCCGTGTTGTTTATCTCCGCTGCAGCGGCTCTGCTTTTTGCGGCTCATCCGCTCGCGACGGAATCCGTGACCTACATTGTTCAGCGCTTCACCTCACTGGTGGTGCTGTTTTCACTCTTAAGTTTGTGTCTGTATTTTGCTTCGTTCTCTATGCGATCAACGTGGGGGAGGTGGCTGCTGCGTGGTGTTGCAGTGGTGGCCCTGCTGCTTGCCATGCAGACGAAAGAAGATGCCTTCATGATCCCCTTGGTGGCGGTGCTGCTGGACTGGCTGGTGATCGGCTCACGTCTGCGGACGGCTGTCATCAGGGCGCTTCCGCTGCTGTTGCTCATGCCACTCATTCCGGTGCTGGTGTTTATGACGGCGGCAGCGCAGAATGGCGGGTTTGACTTCAATGCCGCCATGAACATCGTCAACTCACGCGATGCGCCGCTGACTCACTGGCAGTACTTCGTGACCGAACTGACGGTGATGACCCACTACCTGAGGCAGATGTTCTGGCCCAAGGGGATGAATCTCGATCCTGAATGGCCGCTCTATAGTTCTCTTCTGCAGGGGCCGGTGCTGCTGGCACTGGCGGTGCTGAGCGGCATCGTGCTGACAGCATGGGGCTTGTTCCGCCGGTTCAAGGGGGATGTGCGCTTTGTTTTGGGCTTTGCCTGCGTGTGCTGGTTCTTCATCACCATCTCCGTGTCGTCGGGGCTGACGCCGCTGCCGGACTTGGTGGCGGAGCACCGCTCCTACCTGCCATCGATCGGAATTTTTATTCTGGTGGCATGCCTGCTGGACTGGGTGCGGATCAGCAGCAGCGGCCTGCGTGGCAAGATGCTGCGGGTGGGGATTCCTGTGCTCACGCTCTTGTGTGTGGGGGCGCTTTCCTGGAAGACCTGCATTCGCAACAATGTCTGGCGGACGCGTGAAAGCCTGTGGGAGGACACGGTTGCCAAAAGTCCGGGCAAATACCGCACCTGGGGAAATTTGGGCGCGGCCTATTCCGACGCCGGGAAGAACGAGCAGGCGGTGCACTGCTTCCGCGAGGCGCTCAAAGTGGAACCGCGCTTTCAAAACGGTCTGCTCAATCTTTCCAATTCGCTGCTCAGGCTCAACCGCCCCAAGGAGGCGCTCGACATCACGCTGCAGCTCATCAATATCGACAAAACTGCAACCACCAAGCCGCCGGTGGCCTTCACCTTGGGCCTCAGTCTCGCAGGAGTGGGCAGGTACGATGAAGCCGTTTCCATTTTCCGGGACATCCTCACCTCCATCCCGGAAGATCCACAGACGCATAAAGCACTGGGGCTGGTGTACTTTCAAACCGGTCTGCCGCATCGGGCGCTGGACCATTATCAAGCCGCTGCACGCATTCAGCCGGATGACGTCCAGCTCCAGAAGCTCATTCAGGCAGCTGAAGTCGCCATGGCCGAGAAGCGCAGACCGCGCTGAGGCCGTGGAAATTCAATG
The DNA here is from genome assembly GCF_029946185.1 of Prosthecobacter sp. Classification (GTDB taxonomy): domain Bacteria; phylum Verrucomicrobiota; class Verrucomicrobiia; order Verrucomicrobiales; family Verrucomicrobiaceae; genus Prosthecobacter. The sequence goes on along the minus strand of NZ_JAQSEA010000123.1, from coordinate 43,201 downwards.
CGGTGGCGGCATGCGTGCCGCCGGGCTGGCAGCAATCCAGCCTGCAACGAGTTTCAACACCTCATCGCTCTGGCGGAAAAACAGGAAATGATCTTCGCCGTCAAAGCGGTGGGCGGTGACGTCCAGCCCGCCCGACTTCAGCTTTTCCGCATACCCGGAGACATACTTCCAAGGCACGCGGTCATCGCTGCCGCCGGAGAGAATGAGGACGCGGCGCGGCTGCAAACGTGTGGCGAGTTCCGCCGGCTTGATGCGGCCATGCAGCACGGCAGAAAGGAAGATGAGCGAGCGGAACTTCGGCCCGGAGGATGATTCGGCGAGGCAGAGTCCTTTGCCGCCATTGGAGAGGCCCATGAGGTGGATCTGATCCGGGTCAATCGCCGCGTGTTTCCCCGCATCGGCAATGGCCCGAGTGATGGCCTCGTAGCCGCCCTTCTTCTCCCAATTTCCCATGCCAAACGTGGGGGCAATGATGGTGATGCCGAGCTCATCGGCCAGCTTTGACAGCAGCCAGATGTACGCTTTGAAGTTGCCGCCGCTGCCATGGAGAAAGACGAGGGCAGGTGTGGGCTTGCCTCGGTCCACCTTGGCTGGGATGTAATGGAAGTAATGCCCGTCACGGAAGTCCCCAAAGCGGATCTCATGGTAGATGGTGGGCAGCGCCGAGCCGACGGCGGTGAAGTCTAGGTCGGTGCTGATTTCGGCATATATCGTGTCGGTCATTGCAGACAGATCACGCCGCTGCTTCTGATTGAAGAAGGGATCGAACGCGGATGCCACGGCATAGCCGAGGTGAATCTGATCAATCTCCGGCAGCACGGAGCCCATCGAAAAGCGGTCATAGCGCCAGCCACCGTCTGAAAAGCGTGAGTGAATCTTGGCCGTCCCCGGTGTGTGTGCATCCGGTGTTTGCCAGAGGACGAGGGCGGCTCCTGCGCAGGCCATGCCGAGCAGCAGTTTTCCCAAACGCATCTGGAGCACTGAGCCACGTTCGTCACCGATCCAGAAGAGCAGTGGAGAGATCGCGAGCAGAAGGCCCGAGGTGCTTAGCAGCATGCCCTGCCATGTGACCGCGCAGCACAATACGAAGAGGCTCGCAGGCAGCAGGAACAGCGCTTGCAGGAGCGCGAGGGCTTTTAGGAGGGCGCTGGGTGAGGACATGCGGTGGATATTGTGCGTGGGGCAGATGCTTTTCCCAAATTTCACCTTAGGAAAGGGGCGGTTGGTGCGGATCAATCGCGGTGTGTAGCACAGCCAGATTGGCAAGCCTGCCTTGACCTGCCTGCCTTTTCCGGGGATAATCGACCCATGTCTGCTCGAACTTTGCTCATCGAGGAAATTGCCCGTGCGCCTGAAAGCGTGGCGCAGGAAATTTTGACTCAACTGCGTTCTTTGATGCCACGGAAGAACGAGGTGCAACCGGTTAAAGACCACTTTGAATCATACTGGAAGCATCTTTACGGCTCGCTTGAAGGTGCCGAATGGAATGAGCCTGTGGAGCTGCCTTATGAAACAAGGGAGACGTGGTAATGCCTTGGCTTCTCGATACCAACCACTGGATCGTACTCTTGAAAGGTCGCTGCCAGGCTTTGCAAGAAAAACTGCGTGAGGTGCCGCCAGAGGAGGTCTGGCTGTGTTCTGTGGTTAAAGAAGAATTATACCACGGCGCTGAGGGATATGAGGACAAAGCTGCCCGTCTTGCCAAATTGGAGACGATTTTCAGCCGTCATGCTTCCGTGCCTTTCGACGACGAATCCGCCGCCATCGCCGGACGTCTGCGGAAGGAACTGGAAACCCAGGGAAAGGTCATCGGACCCCATGACATGCAGATCGCCGCAATCGCGCTCCAACACGACTGGACACTCGTGACAAACAACAAAGGTGAGTTCAGCCGCGTGGACGGTATCAAGATCGAAGATTGGACAGTTTGACTGAGTTTTATCCGCACGAGTGATGCGTTGCATCTGACGGCGTAAAAAAGATGCCGTAAAAAAGATGCCGGGCATTTTGTGAGGAGATCCGTTTAAAACATTGACCAGCAAATGGTTAGAAGGGTTCTCATCTGTTCTTGTTGGCGCGTGCAAGGTGGTGACCCTTCCCCGATCCTCCCAGGCCTGCCACCTACCAGCGCTGCCCGCAGGCGGCTGCCAGATTCCCTCCGCGAATTCGCTGCCGCCCTACGCTGGTCACGCGCTACCAGCCGACTGATTCAATCCATTGTAAATAAGCATTATGTGGGTACTTGCTTAAGTGACGCCCGGCATCTTTTTTTTCCTGCGGTGGTGAGGCCGGCGTGGGCGGGCATCTAGTCCGAGGCGAAGTGGGGGTGACCTTGACGCTGAAGGCCATTTCGGCCGGGGACTTGGGATTTGCAGATCCGAGATGTCGCCTTATGATTCTTGCATATGAGTGGTCTTGCCCTCGAAGTCGATCAAACCCTTCAGCAACTTGATGCCGTCACTGCTTCCCGACTGGAACGGTTGGTGAGGGATGCGCTGGCATTGGTTCGAACAAATTCGCCACTGTGCGCGGTGGCTGGGCAAGGTGCCAGCATGATCCGTTTTCCGCTGGTGCAGGGCGGCAAGTCCATCACGAACGATGATGTGGCCCGGCTTGAAGACGAATAAGCGCGCGGTGGCTTGGTTTTATGCGCAGAGCCGGGAGTTTGCGACCTGTGCCGTGACCGAGGGGACGCTGTTGCGCATGCACATGATGTCCGCGCCTGATTCTTCGGCGGAAGCAGCATGGAGAACCCTCAGCTTGCTACGCCAAATGGCTGGATACCATTTTTGGGAAGAGGGATTCAGCTATCAAGAGGTGGCGTGCCGCAGGCTGCAAGGTCATCGGCAGGTCACGGATGCCTGGCTGGCAGAACTGGCAAGAAGACGCCAAGGCCGACTTGCGACCTTGGATCAAGGGCTGTCTCAAACCATGCGGATGCAGTGGATTTGATTCCGTGAGCGAGTTCTGAATGGAACAGGGCGGCCCTGTTTTTTTCAATAATACTTCACCAAGCCGTCGCGCCAGAGCGGCTTGAGCTGATCGACGGGGGAGTCGATGAGGGTGGTGCCGTTGTGGGAGATGTAGAGGTAAGGATCGCGGGTGGAGTCGCCGATGATGGTGAGGCCGGAGGCTTCGGCGGCGCTGACGTGCTCGGGGGCGATCTCGATGAGGAGGCGGCCGGGAGTTTCGCCGAAGAGGAGCTCTGCGGTGGTGAGGCCGGCGTGGGCGGGCATCTTGTCCGTGGCGATGCGGATGCCGCCTTTGCCGCTGAAGGCCATTTCGGCCAGGGCGACGGCGAGGCCGCCTTCGCCGATGTCGTGGGCGCTGAGGATGGCTCCCTGCTTCACGAGTTCAAAGTAGCGGCGGTAGGCGGCGAGGCTTTCCACTTCGCAGAAGTCGGGGCCGGCGTCCATGCCGATGCCTTTGGTGTACTTGGCGACGATGCTGCCGCGCAGTCCGGCGCTGGCTTTGCCGAGGATGGCGATCTTGCTGCCGACGCGGCGCAGGGAGGCACCGATGACGTGTTTGGCATCTTCCACGACGCCGAAGCCGCTGAGCAGCAGGGTGACGGGGATGGAGACCGGGCCTTCATCCGTGATGAAGTAGTTGTAGAAGCTGTCCTTGCCGGAGACGAAGGGGGAGGCGTAGGCGATGGCGGTCTTGGCCATGCCCTTGGTGCATTCGACGAGGGCACCGAGCTCGCGCTCGTTGTCGGGATTGCCCATGCAGAAATTGTCGAGGATGGCGATGCGGTCCGGGTTGGAACCCATGGCGACGAGCTGGCGCACGCACTCATCGACGACGGCGCGGCCCATGAGGTGGGGGTCGGTCTTGCCCCACTCAGGGAGCAAGGCACAGGCGAGGGCGACAAGTTGATCGCTGCCATCGACACGGATGACGCTGCCGTCTTGTGGGGCGTCGCCGCTGGCACCGGCGAGGGGCTTGAGGACGGTGTTGCCTTGCACTTCGTGGTCGTACTCGCGGATGATCGGCTCACGGGAGACGATGGAGAAATCGGCGAGCAGGGTCTTGAGCGTGTCGGTCCAGGATTCTGGGCGCACGGGCACGACTGGCTTCACGGCGGGCGGGGTGCGCCATTTGGCCTTCATCTCGCGGCGCGGGGCCTCGTGAAGGGCGGAGACGTGGAGATCGCAGACGGTGGTGCCATGGTGGAGGACTTTGAGGCGCTGGGAGCCGTCGGCCTTGGCGAGCACGCAGAGCTCGGTCTGATAAATGGCGGCGAGTTCGTGCATCGCGGCGAGGTCTTTTTCGTCGATGGCGATGACCATGCGCTCCTGGGATTCGCTGATGAAGATTTGCCAGCTTTCGAGATCGGGAGCTTTGAGGGGGGCGTTTTCCAGCCAGACTTCGCCGCCGGTATCGCGCAGCATTTCGCCTGCGGCGGAGCTGAAGCCACCTGCTCCGCAGTCGGTGACGAATTGGATGAGGCCCTTCTCACGGGCGGCGAGCACGAAGTCAGCGGCCTTCTTTTCTTCGATAGGATTGCCGATCTGCACGGCGGTCTGGTCTTCTTCGTGCGAGCCGGTGGTGAGGGAGGCGGAGGAGAAGGTGGCACCTTTGAGGCCGTCCTTGCCGGTGCGGCCGCCGGCGGCGACGAGGAGGTGGCCGGGCTTCACTTCCTTGGCGATGTCCTTGATGGGGATGATGCCTGCGGTGCCGCAGAAGACGAGCGGATTGTAGATGAAGGTGTCGTCGAACTGGATCGCGCCGTTCACCGTGGGGATGCCCATGCGGTTGCCGTAGTCGCGCACGCCGCGCACGACGCCACGCATGACGCCGAGGGGGTGGATGACGTCCTTAGCCTTGATGTCTTCCTGCTCGATGTCGGGTGGGCCGAAGCAGAAGACGTCGATGGAGGCGACGGGTTTCGCGCCTTTGCCTGCGCCGAGGATGTCGCGGATCACGCCGCCGAGGCCGGTATTGGCACCTGCGTAGGGTTCGATGGCGCTGGGGTGATTGTGCGTTTCGACCTTGAGGCAGACGGCTTTGTCGGCGTCGAGGCGGACGAAGCCGGCGTTGTCTTCAAAGGCACCGAGCACGAAGTCGGGCTTGGTTTTGCAAATTTCCTCCGTGACGGCGCGGATGTAGGTCTTGAACAGCCCGTCCACGACTTCTTCCTTGCCATCGAGCGTGTGCTGGATCTTCGCGCCGAAGATGCGGTGCTTGCAGTGCTCGCTCCAGGTCTGGGCGATGACTTCCATTTCGACGTCCGTGGGCTCGCGGCCTTCGTCGAGGTAAATCTTCTGCACGGCGAGCATGTCGGCGCGTGAGAGCGAGAGCTTCATGCGCTTCGAGAGGTCGAGGAGCTGGTCGGCGTTGAGTTCGCGGAGGGGGATGGTGCGGAAGACGGCTTGGGACATGGGTGGGAACCTCCTGACTTGGCGAGGAAACCGACGTGTTCAATGCCGGAGGCGACCGGGGGTGAAAAATGGTGGGTTTTTCTCCCAAATTACCGATTGACCAGCTGCGGCCATGAACCACCCACGGAGCCGCGATGGCGGATGAGGCGATCCATGTCAGGCGAGCCTGGAACCGGGGTGACGGGTGAATTCGTCAGCGGATCGAGGTAGAGGCAGCCAATTTCCCCCGCTGGCAGCTTTTCAATGAGCTGACGGCCCGCTTCGATGGCCTGAGACCATTGGGCCTTTAACTCTGGCAGGCTCAGAGGGGCGGCGAGGTGCAGGCTGTCGATGTCCGTCTGGCGATAACGAGCGAAACGATCCGCCAGATCGAGAATGAGAAGGGGATTCAGCCCCTCATCCTTGCCTGCGGCAGCCCAGGCGAGGGTGCCAAGCGAAAGGTAAGTTTCATCCAGATGGATGGCGTCCACGAAGTCGCGTGGCTCGGCACGCCCTGAAAGTGCGAGCAGTTTGTTGGTGGCAGCATCGGCAAAATGCAGCCGCCAGCCGAGTTCAGCATCTGGTTCTACGGGATAAAAGCGAAAGGCAGAATCATAGACCCATTCCAGTTTTACGCTGCCGTCGTGCCGGGTGACGGTGGCTCGCTGAAACATGGGCTGGCGAAGCTGCCAAGTCACCGTGTAGCCTGCACCGAGCAGCGCCGCCTCATCAGCCGCCGCAGATTCGGCCACGGCGGTTTCCAGATCGTGGCAAAGGTCGATGTCTCGTGAATAGCGCGGTGTTGCCGCTGTCGCATTGAGCACGGTGGCTCCGAAGACGAAGCTGTCCGGGCTGCGGCTGCGCCGGAGGGTGGTGAAGACCTCGTGCTGGAAAGCAGTTAGAGGCATAGCTGGGCGGCGATCTGAAAAGCTGCCCGGTCTCCATGTTTACGCAGTCCCGCGATGAGGATTGGCAGTGTGGCTTCATTCACTGCAAAATCCGGAGCCAACGACCAGAAGCAGCGCGTGCGGTAGGTTTCGAATGCCTCTTTGGCGAGACGAAGCCGGTCCTGCTGAGGCGCTGGTGCTGATGAAACTGGAGATGCCGCTGGCATATACGTGACTATGTCATAAGCCGGTGCAAAGGCACGGAGGATTTTTTTGAGCGATTCAGAACGTCAAGCTGGGTGGAGGGCGGATAGGAGGTGGTGTGAAACGGTTGCTGTTCTTCTGGCAGCCGCTTTTATTCTGCTACCATGGCAACCATCGCAGTTCTCGGCACGCTCGACACCAAAGGTTACGAACACGCCTACGTGGCGGAAATCATCCGCGCACGCGGGCATCAGACGCTGCTCATCGATACGGGCAGCGGGGAGGTGCCGCAGGTGGAGCCGGATGTGACGCGGGAGCAGGTCGCGGCGGCGGGGCAGGTGGATCTCGCGGGGATCATGGTGCGGCAGGATCGTGGCGAGGCGGTGACGGCGATGGCGGGTGCGGCTGCGGTTTTTTTGTCGGCCTTGGTCGAAAGCGGCAAGGTGCAGGGTGTGATCTCCCTCGGTGGTGGTGGTGGCACGGCGATCGGCACGGCGGCGATGCGGGCGCTGCCGGTCGGATTCCCGAAGGTGATGGTCTCTACGCTAGCGGCTGGAAATGTGGCCCCGTATGTGGGCACGAAGGACATCGTGATGTTTCCGAGCATCGTGGATGTGAGCGGGATCAATCGCATCTCGCGAGTGCTGCTGGCGCGTGCGGCGGGGGCGATCTGCGGGATGGTGGAAACGACGGTGCCTGAAGGTGAAGACAAGCCGCTGATTGCGGCCTCGATGTTTGGCAACACGACGGAGTGCGTGAACCGGGCGAAGCAGATCTTGGAAGACGCTGGGTATGAAGTGCTCGTTTTCCATTCCACCGGCACGGGTGGGAAGATCATGGAGTCGCTGATTGAAAGCGGCATGTTTGCGGGGGTGCTCGACATCACCACGACGGAATGGGCGGACGAACTTGTGGGCGGCATTCTCGGTGCGGGGCCTTCGCGACTGGATGCGGCGGGGAAGGTGGGTGTTCCGGCCATCATCACGCCGGGGTGTCTGGACATGGTGAACTTCGGCGAGCGTGCGAGTGTTCCGGCGAAATTTGAAGGACGCCACTTTTACATCCATAATCCGCAGGTGACGCTGATGCGGACGAACGCGGCTGAGTGCGCAGAGCTGGGGCGCATCCTGGCGGAGAAGGCGAATGCTTACACCGGTCCGGTGACGGTGCTGCTGCCGCTGAAGGCGATCAGCATCATCAGTGCGGAGGGGAAGCCATTCTATGATGCGGCTGCGGATGAGGCTTTGTTTGCGGCGATCCGGAAGCACCTGCGTGCTGGCATTCCGCTGGTGGAAATGGAGTGCGAGATCAATGCGCCGGAGTTTGCTGCGGCGTGTGTGAATGCGCTGCTGGGGAGTTTGGTTGGGCGTGATGAGCCTTGAGCCTCGTCCACTGATTGCAAACCCAGCGCGGTTATATCATTGCAAGCGCGTGCCGTCAGTCCACACTGGCGCTCGCATGAACTACCCGCTTACTTTCCGTTTCAAACTCCTGGCGATTTCGCCGCAGATCTATGTGACGGATGCCGGTGGCAGGACGGTCTGCTACGTGAAGCAGAAGCTGTTTCGCTTTAAGGAGAAGGTGGAGGTGTTTACGGATGACACGCGGCAGACGCTGCTGGCGACGATTGAGGCGGACCGCATCATCGACTGGTCGGCGCGCTACACTTTCAAATCTCCGAGTGGTCAGGTGCTGGGGGCGGTGGGGCGGCGCGGATTGAAATCCATGTGGCGTGCGCACTACGATGTGTTCGCTCCCGGTGCGCAGACGCCGACTTTTGCGATTCAGGAAGCGAATCCATGGACGAAAATGCTGGATGGTATGGTGGGAGAGATCCCCGTCGTGGGAATGTTCGCCGGGTTCATGCTGCATCCGAGTTATATCGCTACGCGTGGCGAAGGCGGTGCCACCACACTGCGTCTGACCAAGCAGTCCGCCTTCTTCGAAGGCCGCTTTGGATTGGTGCAGGAAGGCCCGGCCGATGAGGGCGAACAACTGGCGCTGCTGCTGTCTTTCTTGATGATGAATCTGCTGGAGCGGGCGCGGGGGTGACGACACCTGTAAGGACATGAAAATCCAGCAAAAAACACGAAAGAAAAGCCTTCGATGGCTGATGGGACTCGGTGTTGCTGTGCTGACGACGGCGATGGTGATCGCGACTATTGTTCTAGGGCTGCACCTCAATGGGGTGCTGCCGCTGGTCGGGGGGGCTACTCTATGGGCTCGTTGTTCCGATGGTTCTACTTTTCGTGGTCTGTCTCATCAAGTTTCCATGGGGTACAAAGGTTATTATGGTCGTGTGTGTTGGAGTGCTGTTCATTTTGACCTCCGAAGTGAGCATAGTCATTCGCAATAAACAGCGGCAGCGAGGCCCTGCGACACAGCTGGGAGCTGAGGCATCTTCAACACCCTAGCATCATCACGCCGACGTGAGCTTCACCTCCAGGTTGCACTAAGCTGTCTTGAAGTCTGGCTCAAAACTTGAGCACAGCTACTTCGGCAGACGTTCCAGCAGTGATGCGGGAAGCTCGAGGGTCTTCTGGCGGCTGGAGGTGCCGCGTATCAGGGTGATCTGGCTTTTGGGGCAGTCGAGGGACTCGGCGAGGAAGCGGATGAGTTCGGTGTTGGCTTTGCCGTCCACGGGTGGGGCAGCCAGTTTCACGAGGAGGACTGGGCGGCCTTTTTCATCGGCGGTCCAGCCGGCGAAAGCGGAGGTCCTGGCGCTCGGTGACACACGGACGGCGAGCTGGGTGAGATCGTTTGAGGTGGCCATGATCAGACGAGTTTCAAACGTTTGCGCATGAGCCATTCGATGGTGAGAAGAAGGATGGCGGCGCCGAACCACCACCAGCTGGACCATAGATTGGTCTCTTTGGTGATGACTTGTTTGCGGTCGATGCTTTGCAGCAGGCCGGGGAGATCGGTGGCGGCTTGTTCTTCGCGCAGGAAGCGGCCGCCGCTGTTGGTCGCCATGGTTTCGAGAAGGGTGCGATTCATGGTGAGCGTGGCCCACTCGGGATTGCCGGTGTCGGAGACGTGGAGGGAGAGGCGTGCATCGCTGCGCGGGGCACTGGGGCTTTCCGCGACGGCGATCTCGTAGGTGCCTGCTTTGAGAGGTGGGGTGAGGGCGCGATAGACGCCGATGTGGGTGGGGTCTGCTTCGAGCTGGAGGGTGGCGACTTCGGTGCCGTCGTGCAGGAGGTAGGCACGTGGCTGGGCATCGGCGATGATGTCGCCTTTGTCATTGCGGACGCGCACGCGGATTTCGGAGGCTTCGCCGGGTGAGTAGCGCAGGCGGTCGGTGCCGACGGAGAGTTTCTTTTGGTCGATCTGGAATGGCGGCGCGGCGATCCATGCGCCGAGCTGCATCCAGAGGCGCTGATGGTACAAATCGGCGACTTGGAAGCGCCAGCGCCAGAGTTCATCGGTGCCGAGATAGAGCACGGCCCCGGCTCCGACCTGACGGAAGACGATGGCAGGCTGCTGCGCTTTGGCGAGCGTGATGGCAGCGGGCAGGGCCTCGACATTGGCGTGCCAGTTTACTTTGGAAAGCGTGGGCCAGAGCGCGGTGTTGGCGCTGGGGCTGTCGCTGAGGCGGAGGGCATCAAAGCGCTGACCGTCTGTGGTGAGTTCGAGGCTGGTGGGCGTGAGCTTGGTGGTTTTGGCAGTGAACTTGACCGGGATGAGAGGGGCGGTTTTGCCCTGGCTCCATTCGTGGAGTTTGCCGCGCTGGCCGTCGATCATGATCAAACCGCCGCCGCGCTTTTCGACGAACTCGATGATCCAGTCGAGGCTCTCTGCTTTAAGGCGGTTCAATGTGACTTCACCGAGGATGATGAGGTCGTAGCTGAGCAGGTCGTCGCGGGTTTTGGGGAAGTCTTTTTGCAGAGTGCCATTGGCGGCATTGTCGGACATGTCATCGAAAATGATGGTGGCCTGCCAGCGCTCATCGCGGTCGAAGTGGTTGTGGATGTAGCGTGTTTCCCAGCGCGGGCGTCCGTCGAGGATGAGCACCTTGCGTTTCTTTTCCAACAGGTGAATGGAGAGTTCGCGGGCGTTGTTGGAGCGGGTCTTTTCCAGTGCGGCGCGGTCGCCGCTGGCGGAGATGAGGATGTTCACGCTGCGCAGTGTTTTGTCGCGCTGGCCGGGTGCAGGTGGTGGCAGTTCGGCGACGGGGAAGATGAAGTCGAAACCCTTCTCGCCTTTGCCGGTGGTGGTGAAATCCTTTTTCCACAGCACCTTGCCCTGGCTTTCGATGCGCACAGTGGCGGGAACACCAGCGGGCATGCTATCGTTGACGGTTAGACGGCCCTGAAAGTTTTCCTTGGAGAAGACGGATTCGGGAGCCGTGACGGCCAGCAGCGCGAGATCCGGCGGTGGGATTTCGGTGCCAAAGCCGATGGTGAAAATGGCCGTGCCGCTGGTCTTGAGCGCGGTGCTGAATTCTTCGGGAGAGCCGCTGGAGTTGTGCTGGCCGTCAGTGAGCACGACGAGCGCGGTACCTGCGGTGGCGGGGCCGAGGGCGGCGCGCAGTGTTTGATCGAGATTGGTGATGGGTGAGGTGGCTGGCAGCTCAAACGTAGCGGGCATTTCGCCGGAGGTGTCCTTGCCACCCTGGCGGTACCACCACAGCCGCTGCGTGTTCATGCCGCGCAGAGCCACGAGTTCCACGTCCTGAGTCTCAGCGAGTTTTTTGAGCAGAGGTGTGGTGCCTTTGAGCAGGAGATCTTCGGCGCGCTGAAAGCGGGCTTTGGAAGTGCCTGCGGCAACACCGGGGGCTTCGTCTGTGAGCTGCATGCTGGCGGAGCTGTCCACCACGACCACGACACGACCCAACTGGCGCAAGGTGGTGACATGACGGAGGATCGGACCCGCGAGGGCGAGCACGAGAATGAAGACTGCCAGCGAACGCAGGATGGCGGGCACCTGCGCGGCACGACTGCTGATGAATTTTAACTCACGGCGGTAGATGAACCACATCAGCGCGGCGAGACCGAACGCGAGCAGGATCACCGGGAGCGGCGGATAGCCGCCGGTGAAGCGCAGGGTGGTTTCGGTTTGCGGGGTCATTGAGAAAGGAAGTCAGGCGATGACGGAGACGCGTTGGTGGAATAGTAGAAGTCGGTGTCTTTGGTGACCACTACACGCTGCTCGGCCATGGAGACGTTGTTGAGGATGCCATCACGCGAGGCGTTCTGATCTGGAAGATCAAGCGTGTGAAGGGCATCATGCCCTGCCGTCGCAAAAACTTGGCGCAGACCTGGTGGCAGATGAGCATCGATCAGGAACTTCATGCTGCGATGAGCTGCCAGCTCCGAAGTTTGAGCGACTGGTTCGCGAACTCAATGCAGGCGCGCAGATCATCTCGTTCCAAATCAGGAAACTCGGCCAGTACCTCCTCAAAGCTGTCGCCGCTGGAAAGGTATTCGAGCACCGACTCCACTGGATAGCGAAGGCCGCGAATGGTGGGCTTGCCATGACAGATCTCGGGATCAATCGTGATCCGGGAAAGCAGGGAGTTGGTGGATGGGGCCGCAGCGTGCATGCAGTTAAATACGTTTTTTAGAGCGGTGTTTCAATCGGTCGTTATGCCTGTTTCAGCCCCTGGCGATGTGTTGTTGCAGCAGCACTTCGGCGAAGAGAAGGACCAGCAGGGCGATGAGCAGGGGCTGCCAGAGTTCGCTGCCGTGGCGGCGGGTGCGGTCGAGGGCTTGGTAGGCGGGCAGGGTGTCGGCGTAGGCGGCGTCGTAACGGGTGGCGATTTTTTGGATTTCGGCGGGCGGCAGGGCTTTGAGATTGGACTCGGTGCCGTCGATGTTGAAGGCGAGCAGGGTGGTCTTTTCGGTGCCGACTTTTTGGAGTTGGAAGATGCCGGGCTGGGTGATGGCGGGGCTCTGGACGAAGACGGATTCGCCTTCCTTGGCGGACTTCAGCGTCTGAGTCTGGCCGGTAGGATCGCGCAGGGTGAACTCGGAGCCGAGTTCGGCTTTTTCGAGTGGCAGACGGATCGTGGCACCGACAAGTTGCCAAGCAGGCGCGCTGCCTTCCGTGGCGAGGTAGGTGGTGAGGCGCTGCATGAGCGGGACGAAGAAGGGCTGTAGAGGCAGATTGCTCCACGCGGCATTGGCGGTGGTGGCGGCGGCGATGACGCGGCCACGACCGTGCTTTTTCTCGATCATTAGGGGGACGTTGCGGTCGAGGTTGAAGATGCGCTGGGTCTGATCGCCCTGCGGTACGAATTCAAACCAGTGGCGGAATTCGGCGTCTTGCAGGCGTCCGGCGCGGGCGTCGTTGAAGTAGAGCGCGGCGGGATGGGTGAAGCGCTGCATGAGGATGCGCGCGGGCAGGGAGTCGGAATCGGCGCGGGCCTGGCCTTTGATGGCGGCAGGGTAGAGGCCTTCGCCTTTGCGGTAGAATTCACGGTTGTACCAGTCGAGGTCGCAGTCCGGGCCAGCGAAGACGAGCAGGCCGCCGCCGTCGGTGACGAATTTATCGATGCTCTTCATGCTGCCGCCTTGCAGGCGCTGGACGTTGGCCATGATGATGACTTCCTGCTGGCGGAGATCGTCATCGCGCAGTTTGCGGAGTTCGATTTTTTTGGTGCGGATGAGATCCTTGTGAGAGGCTGCGGCGACAGTGTGCGGCGTGAGGGCGATCTCAAGGAAGTCGGTGGCACCGCTGAGCGGTTCTTTGCCGGGGCTGCCGTCGATGAGCAGGACGTTGAGCTGATTGCGCACCTGCACGATGGAGTGAAAGGCGTTGTCGTCGGCGAAGCTGTCGCCTTCGAGGCGGACGGAGAGCGAGTGGTCGCCGACTTTATCAAAGGCATGGGTGAAGGAGAGCACGGCTTCGCCTTCCGGGGCGAGGGAAACGCGCGCGGTGCGCAGGCGTGCGCCGTCGGCTTCGAGGTGGACGGGGATGTCCTGCCAGGGGCGCTTGCCGTGGTTCTTGATGCGGACGCGCAGACCGATGGGCTGGGACTCGGCGGCGACGAGTGCGGAGATGTCTGCGCTGGCGATGCTGAGATTTTCCGCGAGATCGCTGCCGACACGGAAGAAGGTGATCTGCGGCTTGGGCTCCTGCTTGGAGAGAGTTTCCAGTGCAGGCAGTGCAGCACCCTCAGCGATGGCTTTCCAGTCGGCTTCCTGGAAGTCGGAGACGATGACGACTTCGCGCGCGGCATTGGGTGCGTCTTTTAAAGCCGAAGTGGCAGCCTGGAAGGCGTCATTCGCGGCCAGCGGGCCGGACATGGAGGGCACATCGCTGAGCTGCTTGGGCACGAGATCGAGGTCCGAAGTGGCTTGATCGAGCAGCTTGCGCGGTGTGCCGCCGGAGAGGACGACCTGCGCGCTGGAGCCGTCTGGCAGATCGGTGAGCATGGTCTGCATGTCCTGCCGTGCCTGCTGCATGACGGTGCCGCCGGGCAGGGTGGTCTGTGCGGCGGGGGCGCGCATGGAGAAGGAGTCGTCCAGCAAAACGATGAGCGAAGAACTGCCGAGGCCGAGGGAACGCAGGGCGGTGAGCACCGGGCGTGCGAGGCAGAGCGCGAGCACAATCGGGATGGCGATGCGGGTGATGAGCAGCAGGAGCTGCTCGACCTTCATCTTGCGCTTTCGCTGACGGATGACCTCATGCAGCAGGTGCATGGCACCCCAGCGTACGGTGGTGACCTTCCGCTTGTTGAACAAGTGGATGAGCAGCGGGATGAGGAAGGCCGCTGCGCCCGCGAGGAGGATGCCGTTGAGGAAGCTCATTCCTGATTCCAAATGCGGCGCATGGCCTCGGCGTTGACTGCAGAATCAAAAATGGCCCGTACGGGCATTTCGAATCCGGGGATGACTGCGCTGCTAAGAAGCCCGTCTGTTTGAGCCGCCACGGGCGGATAGCTGCTGCCCTCAAGGCGGTAAAGCTCCACGGTCTCCGCGACGGTGTCCACGATCCAATATTCGCCGACACCATGCAGCGCGTAGTCTTCAAACTTGATGCCGCGGTCGCGATGTTCTGTCGAGGGAGAGAGCACTTCGACAATGAGGTCGGGGATGGGAAACCTGAGCGTGTCCGGCGAGATGAGGCCCATTTTGCTTAGGCCGAAAAACATCAGGTCTGGCTCGTAGTCGTTGCGCGGGAAACTGGTCATGGCTTTTTCGATCAGCACAGTTCCCAGCCGCTGGGTGCTCACATGGCTTTCCATGAGCTTGAAAAGGGCCTGGTTGGCCTGCAGGTGCCGGTTGAGCGCGGGGGAGTGCATGATGATCTCTCCCTGAATGAACTCCCATTTGTGCTCCGGCGTGATGTCCGCGTAAAACTTCTCTCGCAGCTTGCGCTCGGCGGCCAATACACCCAGGGCGTGCTGAATAATCTCCGGCAGGTCCGGGGATTGCAGGACGGCTTCGAGAACGGCGGCGCTCATGATGGAAGGTGGCTCATGGAGTCGGAAAAGGCAAACAGGGTGTCAGCGCATGCGGAGCGCGAGGTAATTGCGCAGCGCCGCCGAGTGGGATTCATCCGTGGGCAGGCTCAAGTAATCGACCTGGTGTTTGCGGAAGCCGTCTTTGAGTTGCGTGGCGAAGTTTTGCTGGGCTTCGATGTAGCGCTGGCGAATGGTGGCGGGATCGAGGAGGAGGAAGTCGTCGTCGCTTTCAAGGTTTTCGAAGCGGGCCCAGTTGCCAAAGGGGAAGTCGATTTCGTCGCGGTCCCAGAGCTGGAGGGCGATGATCTCGTGGCCTTTTTTGCGCAGGATGCCGATGGAGCGAAGGAGTGCAGCGGGGTCGTCGAAGAAGTCGCTGATGAGGATCACGAGGCCACGGCGCTTGAGGCGCTGCGCGAGGGATTCGAGCACGGGGGCGAGGCTTGTGTCTTTGCCGGGCTCGGTCTTGACCATGGTTTCGAGCATCAGATGCAGATGCGTGATTTTGGTGCGGCAGGGGATGATGTCGCGCACTTTGGAGTCGAAGGTGATGAGGCCCACGGCATCCTGCTGGCACATGAGCAGGTAGGCGAGGGAGGCGGCGAGCTTGCGGGCGTAGTCGAATTTCAGTACGCCTTTCTGGCCGCGGTAGCCCATGCTACCGCTGGCATCGAGCACGATGGTGGCGCGCAGATTGGTCTCTTCGTCGAATTCGCGGATGTAGAAGCGGTCGGTGCGGCCAAAGATTTTCCAGTCGAGGCGGCGAATTTCATCGCCCTGCACATAGGGGCGGTGCTGGCGGAACTCGACGCTGAAGCCCTTGTGCGGCGAGGCATGCTGGCCGGTGGTGAAGCCTTCGACGACGGTACGCGCAAAGAGCTGCAGGGACTGCAGACTGGTGATGTCTTCGGCGTGAAGGATGTCGGAGAGCGTGGCCACGGGTGAGGGGTGAGGGGTGAGTCAAGAGGTGGTCAAGAGGGTTTGTTTGCGGCGTCTTGACCGTCTTGACTATTCATTGACCTCTTGACTGCATTTTACAGCACGCGCGTTTCACTCTTCTTCGTCTTCTTGAGCAACTCGGCGACGATCTGGTCCACGGTGATGCCTTCGGCTTCGGCGTGGAAGGTGGGGACGAGGCGGTGGCGCAGGGCAGGGGCGGCGAGGGCTTCGATGTCGTCCGTGGTGACGTGGGTGCGGCCGCGGAGCAAGGCGCGGACTTTGCCGGCGAGGACGAGCATCTGGCTGGCACGTGGGCCGGCACCCCAGCTGAGCATGGTTTTGACGTATTCGGAAGCGTCGGGCTCGGTGGGGCGGGTGGAACGGACGAGATCGAGGACGAAGTCGATGACGTGATCTGGCACAGGCACCTTGCGGACGAGCTGCTGCGCGGCCTGCAGTTCCTCGGCAGTGAGGACGGCTTCGATTTCCTGCGTTTCGCCGCCGGTGGTGCGGTTGATGATTTCGCGTTCGTCGTCGCGGGTGGGGTAATCGACTTTGATGAGGAAGAGGAAGCGGTCTTTCTGGGCTTCGGGGAGCGGGTAGGTGCCTTCCTGCTCGATGGGGTTCATCGTGGCGAGGACGAAGAAGGGCTTGGGCAGTTCATGCGTGACCTGACCGACGGTGACGTGCTTTTCCTGCATGGCTTCGAGCAGCGCGGCCTGGGTCTTGGGCGGGGTGCGGTTGATTTCATCCGCGAGAATGATCTGCGAGAAGATGGGGCCCTGCTGGAAGACGAGCTTGCGGCGGCCGGTTTCGGCATCTTCCTGGATGATCTCGGTGCCGGTGATGTCGGCAGGCATCAGATCGGGCGTGAACTGAATGCGGCGGAAGCTCAGATGCATGGCATCCGCGAACGATTTGACGAGCAGGGTCTTGGCGAGACCGGGCACACCTTCGAGCAGGCTGTGGCCGCCGGCGGCGATGGCGATGAAGACCTGCTCAATGACGGCCTCCTGCCCGACGATGCGCTTGCCGAGGGCAGCTTTGAGTTTGTTGTAACCTGAGACGAGAGCGGCAGCAGCAGCGGAGTCGGACATGAGGGGATGACGAAATCAGAATGAGGAATGACGAATGCGAAGTGAACACGAGGACGGAGCACGAGTTCTTTCCACTCTTGCTGAGATGCTGGCAAGAAGACAAAAAAGGCGGAGCAGCCGGGTCGGCTGGATCAGATTTTGCTGAGGCAGGCGACGGCCATGGCGGCGATGCCTTCCTCCCGACCGACGAAGCCTAGGCGTTCGTTGGTGGTGGCTTTGACACCGACCTGATCTGGCTGGATGCCGAGAGCGGCGGCGATGTTCTTTTTCATCGCGGCGGCGTGGGGATTCACCTTGGGGGCTTCAGCGATGAGGGAGGAGTCCACGTTCTCAATGCGCATGCCTTTCTCTGCGGCGATCTGGGCGCACTTTTCGAGGATTCTGAGGCTGCAGATGCCCTCGATGGTGGGATCACTGGGGGGAAACCAGTGGCCGATGTCGGGCTCGCCAAGAGCGCCGAGCACGGCGTCAGCGATGGCGTGACTGAGCACATCCGCATCCGAATGGCCTTTGAGGCCATGCGAATGCGGGATGGTGACACCGCCGAGGACGAGGGGGCGGCCTGCTTCAAAGGGGTGGACGTCGTAACCGATGCCTGTGCGTACCATGGGGCAGTATTAGGCGTTGTGGTCAGCGGCTTTCTTCAGACTGGCTAGCACCTCGGAGATCGGGAGATCAATGCGCTGGCGGTTGAGGAAGTAGCTGACGTTTTCGTAGCCTGCTTCAGTGAGGTGGTTCAAGGCGGTGACGAAATGCTCACCGACGCGAACAGCCTTATGCGAGTCCGATCCGAGGACGATGGGGATCTTGCGGTCCGCCATCATGCGCAGCATTTCATTGCCCGGGTTCATTTCGGAGTAGCTCTTGTTGAGGCCGGAAGTGTTGAGTTCCATGGCCACGCCGGTGGCCGCGATGCGATCGAGGGCACCGGAGACCGTATTTTTGACAATGGCAAAGCACCAGGAGTCCGGATGGTAGTTTTTCACCAGATCGGGGTGGGCCACGCAGTCGTAGAGGCCGGACTCAGCCGACTTGGCGAGATGCTCGAAGTAGGTGCGGCGGAAGTTTTCGATGGTGCCGGTCTCGTACTTATTGAGGTATTCCTTGGCCTGCCAGTGGACGGCACCGAGCACGTAATGGAAGTCGGCGCGCTTGTGCAGGGCGGCGATGTATTCCTCACAGCCGGGGTAGTATTCGCTCTCAATGCCGAGGCGGACGTCGAGCTTGCCCTTGAAGGCGTCGGCGGCGCGCTGCACGAGCGCGAGGTAGATTTCGAATTCACTTTCCGACATGCGCACCGTGGGCCAGAAGCCGTTGGGCATGGGGCAGTGGCAGGTGAAGATGATGCCTTTCAGGCCCGCCTTGACGGCCTGCTGGGCGTACTCTTCCGGCTCGCCCCAGGCATGCTTGCACAGCGGGGTGTGCATGTGGGAGTCGTAAAACAATGCGCCAGACTTGGTGGGGCCGGGAGGCGGCAGCGGCTGTGAAGGAGCTTTTTTGACCTCGGCGACCACAGGGGCGGTGGCGGGTGCTGCCACTTCCGCAGGTGGTGCAGCAGGCTTTTTGGCTGGCGCAGCGGCTGCAGGAGCCTTGACGGCGGGAGCCGCTTTCGCTGGGGCAGGGGGCGCAGGCGTTTTGACTGCGGCGGCCGGTTTAGCCGCTTTAGCGACCGGTTTTGTAGCAGACTTGGTGGGTGCCGCAGCGGGCTTCACCGCGACGGGTTTGGTTTTTGCCGCGGGAGCTTTGGCCGCAGGTTTCTTCACCACAGCCTTTGGGGGAAGAGACTTTTTGACCACCTTCTTGGGGGCGGCCTTGGTAGGCGCGGGCTTTTTAGCCGCAGGCTTCTTGGCGGGAACCGGTTTCTTCTGTGCCAGCGCTTTCTTGGCTGGCGCGGGTTTGGCTTTGGTTTTGGAGGCCACGGTTTTTTTGGATTTTGTCGCAACAGGCCTGGCCTTACCTTGGGCCGCCTTTTTCGTATTTCGTGTAGGTTTGCTCACAGTCTAGCTCCTGGTTCCATGCAATATCAGCCATCCCTTGCCTTCGACATCTGCGATCCGTGCGTTTTTGCCGCTGCCCGGTGGGCCTGGAAAGCAAAGTCGTAAAGTTAGAGGGACATCTTTCCAGTTTCCGCTCTGCAGTTGCTGGAGAAGTGGTTGAAATTTAGGATCTTTACGATCAAAGTAGGCATAGACGACGTCATTATCGTCAGGATGCGTGATTTCGAGCATGTCGCTGCCCATGGGAGGGGCCTCTGGTGGTATGTTCTGAGGCCTAGAGGCGATGACTCGCAAGAGCGTGGGTGCTGAGGGCTGGGTTTTGATGAATTCCTCCCAGTCGATTTCGCCGTAACGCACTGAGCTTTCCCAGTCCACCCGGAAGGTGCCGTCCACCAGTTCTTCGATGATGAGGCTGACAGGCTCGGCATTGGTAAAGACGGCCTGGGCATATCCGAAACGGTAACCCTCCTCCTCCACTGGCAGAATCCAGCCAAGATTTTTCCACTCGAGTGGCACTTGCGGATGCCTGCGATCGTAGTTCTCCATCAAAGCGCGCACGCGCTGGGGGTCACGGGCAAAAGCGAGCCGCTGGTCCAAGCTGGTGGCCTCATAAAACCCCCGGAGAGCGTGTTCAATTTTGGGCCGTTTACTCTCGATGTCTTCTATGGCAGTGGGGCTTGGCGTGCCGACAGCCATGAGTTTCAGTGAACTAGACTGGGAAACGCCAGAGGCTGGGATCTCACGGTTGGGGACGTCTGTTGATGGGTGGACTTCTGAGGGACTGCCCAGAAGGGCTGGATGCTCCTTGGTATCGCCTGACCAGTGCTGCCCCTGATCCTTTTCATACATTGACTGTGCGTACTCCGGATTGACCCGGGCGGACTCCCAGAGCTTGATCATGACGACCCGCACGACTGTGGCGATCATGACCACCAAGGCCATGCAGCCGAGAATCGTGGCAATGGCGTTGATCATGGCCTCCCGCCGCCGGGCTCGGCTGCGGCGTGGCGGATCATTGTCAGCAATGCTCGGATGGGTCATAGCAAACACGCGTTGATGGAGCCGAAGGCGGGATTTGAACCCGCGACCCTCGCATTACGAATGCGATGCTCTACCACTGAGCTACTTCGGCGTGAACGTGTGACTTTAAGTCACTGATTATATAAGGTGTGCTCAGATCTTGTCATTTCCTTTCTTTGACAGGTCGAAAAAATCCTTAGCTCAGGGGCGGTTTTGGAAAGCTCCAAGCTCCCGGCAGCTCGTGCTTGAATCTTGGGTGAACTCATGGATCTGTGGCAGATGAACAGCCCCTCCATCACCGCACAAGCTGGAACTCCCTATGGCGAATTCCTTGCTGAGCAGGAGGAAATTCAAAGGCTGAAGTGGCTCGCCAGCGAGCGGGAAGGCCATGACGTCGGGTTCGAGTACGCCCTCAATGACTGGGCGCAAAATCATCGTGCCGAGTGGCGCGGCATGCGGAACCGGCAGTGAGTCTGAGTTTCACACCGGTATATAATACTGCGAAGGCCGCTTTATGACTGGAGCATGATCTGGCGCACTGCTGTACGTGGGTGATCTTCCTCCTGTCCGCCCCGCTGCTGCAATCCGCAGCCGGCAACCAAGAACAGGGCTGCGTTGACTCTCATTTAGCGTGGTGTGGGGAGAACGCTGCGTACCCGTGACGAGGCGGAAACGAACAATGTAAAAAAGCGTAACTTAATGGTTGCCAAAGACGCGCAAATTTTGTTAATCATCATTAAGCCACATGAAAAATCGTTTTCTATTCCTAGCCATCACCCTCTGCGCCCTCTCAAGCATCGCTTATGGTGACATCCAGTCTCCTGCCGGACACCACTTTACGTGGAGCCGGAAACTCAGCCGCGGTATCGGCAACATCATGTTTGGCTGGTTTGAATACCCGGCTGTCTGGCGCAAAACCAACGAGTCTGACGGTTCCATCGCCGCAGCCTCTGACTTTCTTGTCGAAGGAACCAAGCGCACTCTGGTGAGAGCTGGCTACGGTCTCTATGAGATTGCCACCTTCCCAATCCCGAGCTGGAAGCGCACCTACCGCCCACCTTATCACCACAAGGAAAATGTGGACACTTGGTGGGGCTACACCGAGTTCGCTCCTGAAGTGGGCTTCCGCTCAGAGATTCCGTATTCCTCTTCCCAGGGCTGGTAACAGCCAACAGGCGAGTTTTTCAAGGCACAGACTGCAAACAGTCTGTGCCTTTTGTTTGCAAAGCATCTGTCCCGCTGGCAAGAAAGGACTGTTTCCTCATGCCTGAAGCTCATCAGATAGACATCCACCATGTGGCCAAGCTGGCCCGGCTTACGCTTACCGACGAAGAAGCGACGCGCTACGAGTCCCAGTTGAATGGTATTCTGACCTACATCGACACACTGACGCGGTACAATCTGGATGGAGTGGAGCCGACGGCCCACGCCATGCCCGTCTATGATGTGCTGCGGGCGGATGAACCCCGCCCGGGCTTCACGCAGGAGCAGGCGCTGTCCAACGCGCCGAAACGTTTCGCCGACCAGATCCAGATCCCCAAGGTGATCGAGTAACCGTCCAACCGCCGCACTGCTTCCCGCTCTTTCTCTTTCCTATGCTCGCCTCCTCCACCATCGCAGCCTTGCGCAAAGGCCTCACTGCGGGTGAAATCACGCCAAGAGACATCGTTTTGGATGTCGCCAAATCCATCGAAGCAGGCAATGCGGAGATCGGTGCCTATCTGTCCTGGGACGTCGAAGCCGCACTCGCGGAAGCCGACCGCGCCGATATCACCAAACCGCTGGGCGGCATCCCCATCGCGGTGAAGGACAACATGAACGTGACCGGCCAGCCCTGCACCTGCGGCTCGCGCATCCTGGCTGAAAACTACACCGCGCCCTACGACGCAGGCGCCATCCAGAAGCTGCGTGCCGGCGGTGCCATCCCGTTTGGCCGGCTGAACATGGATGAATTTGCCATGGGCTCCAGCACGGAGAACTCTGCCCTCGGCATCACGCGCAATCCGCGCGATCTCTCCCGCGTTCCGGGCGGTTCCAGCGGCGGCAGTGCGGCGGCGGTGGCGGGGGATCTTGCCGTTGCGGCTTTGGGTTCGGACACCGGCGGCTCCATCCGCCAGCCCGCAGCGCTGTGCGGCTGCGTGGGCATCAAACCCACCTATGGCCGAGTATCCCGCTATGGACTCGTGGCCTTTGCCTCTTCGCTTGACCAGATCGGCCCGCTGACCAAAACAGTGGAGGATTCCGCGCTGCTGCTGAATCACCTCTGTGGTTACGACGCCCACGACTCGACCTCCCTGAATGTCGAAGTTCCCGATTTCACCGCAGCCCTTGGCCGCGACATCAAGGGCCTGCGCATTGGCCTGCCCAAAGAGTATTACATCGATGGCATCCATCCCGGAGTGTCCGCCAGTGTGCAGGCCGCCATCCGCCAGCTGGAGTCTTTGGGAGCGATCATTGAAGAAATCAGTCTGCCGCACACCGAGCTTGGCGTCGCCACGTACTATGTGCTCGCTCCCGCCGAAGCATCGGCCAATCTCGCCCGCTTTGATGGTGTGCGTTACGGCCACCGCAGCAGCAGTGCAGGGGATTTGCTGGAGCAGTACACCAAGTCCCGCTCGGAAGGTTTCGGCCCCGAGGTGAAGCGGCGCATCCTGCTGGGCACCTACATGCTCAGCTCCGGCTACTATGACGCGTATTACATTCGTGCGCAGAAGGCGCGTACGCTGATCCGCAACGACTTCACCGAGGCCTTCAAGAAGGTGGATGTGATCCTTTCCCCCACCAGCCCCACGCCTGCGCACAAGCTGGGCGAGCTCAAAGACAACCCGCTGGCGGCTTATCTGGAAGACGTGTTCACCATTCCCGTCAATCTGGCCGGACTGCCCGGCATCAGTCTGCCGTGCGGCACTGTGGAGGTGGAAGGCAAGGCGCTTCCTGTCGGTCTGCAAATCGTGGGCAAAGCGCTGGATGAAGCCACCGTGCTGCGTGTCGCGCATGCGTACGAGCAGTCGCGCTGATGAGTTTGCAAAAAGTGAAGAAAATCTCTCCACAGAGTTTGACAAAACAACGCACTGGTCTATTCTCGTTGCCCGCTGTTTCAAACACAACGGGACAGAAAGTTTCAACGCACCCGTAGCTCAACGGATTAGAGCATCTGACTACGGATCAGAAGGTTTCAGGTTCGAATCCTGACGGGTGCGCCACTCATTATTAATGAGTTATATTTTTTTTTGTTGTCGGATTGAAGTTCAACCCGGACATTTCTCGGACACTTTTTTGAGTTTATCGTTCGTCCGCCTCACAATAAGCTATTCGGCTCACATTAGGGTGGAAATTGACAGTCTGCTTTGGTTCCAGCTTGGGACTATGCTCGTTCATTATCGAGACAAGCTCACCGAAGGATCTCAAGCAGCACACCCCGTGAGCATCATAGCTTCACTTTACGCAATCCTGGCCAAAGGATGGTGTCCACCTCAGCGCTGAGTCTCAGCATCGATGCTCGAACCACCCTAATCATTGAGGATGTAGTGCCGTTCGACGCCGCTGGCTTCGAGTAGCGTGGCAAGCTGGCGCACGAGTGTGGTCTTACCGCTGCCAAGAAAGCCGGTTATTAAAACAAGCGGAATCATAAGACGCTATAAGCCCGTGCGCCCATCAATGACGGCCTCTGAAAATGTCCATCAGCGTTCGTTTTCTTGGCTGCCCTTGCGGATTTTTGGAGGCGGGTTCTACTTGCGAGGGAACGGGCGGCGGCAAGCTTTTCTCCAAGCTGTCGTTGACTGCATTTTCTGTCGCGATGGATTGGAGTGCGTTGATGTTGTTGGTATCCAGAAACTCTTTGCTGGCAATGGCTCCGCCTTCCGTTGGATCGACCAGATGCGGACGGATTAGAAGGACAAGTTCCTCACGAGCCTTGGTTTTCTGACGGTTGCCAAAAAGGAAGCCAATCACAGGGATCTTGCCCAGCAGAGGGACTTGCGCCCGGGTATCATTGAAGTTGGAGTCAATGAGGCCGCCGATGACTACGGGCACCCGATCTCTTGCCACGACGGTGCCGCTGACGGTGCGGGATTGTACGGTGTCGATGGTCTGGGGAGTGAAGCCGTTGTTGCTGGGGACCAGCACGGTGGCACCGTTGACGTTGATGTTGGAGTTCTCCTGCAAGAGGCGCAGGGTGACGGTCTTGTCAGCGTTGATATTGGGCGTGATGAGCAGCGTCGTACCCACGGGGCGAAACTCGATGTCGGTGCTGCCAGTGGCCACTGCGTTGTTCACCCCTCCGGTCACGATTGTTCCGCCGTTGAAGCTGCGATTGAGCGGTCGCTCCTCCCCGATGAAGAGACGGCTGACCTCATTGTTGGCAATGAGGAGCGTGGGTGTGGACACGACACGCACCTGACCTTTCTGCTCCAACACCTGGATGCGGGCGTTGAAGTTGCCGCTGGCAAAGTGGAAGCTGAGATTGCCTGGTTGAACAGGATTCGCTCCAAAGCCTGCTTGGAAACGGCCGTTGTCGAAGAGATAATCCACGGCGCTGGTGAAGCCTTGATTCAGGCTCACGCGAAGAATCTTCACCTCAAGCAGTACGGTGGGTGTGGGCACGTCCACGTTTTTGACCAGCGTTTTGATCTGCTGCATCGCGCGGCTGTCGCTGGTGCGGACGATGACCTTGTTCAGCCGCTGAATGACGGTGACGAAGATGTCCACGCGGTCATCAAGCATGCGCTGCACAGCGGCGGCTCCTTCCTCAGCGGCACTGAGCTGCAAAGACTGGATTTCCTCGGCGGTGAGACCTTCGACGCGCTGGGGCTGGAGGCTCTGCTGGTTCTGCCCACGATTGCCGAGGTTGTTCTGCGAGCCCGAGCCGAAGAGTGAGTTGAGAGAAGAGCCTGAGAGGCCGTTACGATTGCTCTGGCCCGTCTGGCTGTTGTTGGAGCTGCCATTGCCGCCGCCGCCGCTGTTGCCGGCCACGATGTTCTGGCTGCGGCCATCGACAATGTCAAACCGCTGAAAGCGTTGCTGCAGCTCCTGAGTCTCCTGGTTGTTCTGCTGCTGGAAGTTCTGGCTGATGCGGACGCGGTTGCCGTAGAGGTCGCGAATGGCATTGCCAAAGGACTGAGCATTGGGAAAGCGCATGTCGAAGACCTCGGTAACTTCCTCCTGGAAGCTGCCAAGGTCGCGTTTGTACTCCTCGGGAGTGTGAATTCGAATGATGCCAGACTGCTCGTCATCCTTGAACCAGAGATTGTGCGAGCGGCAGAGGGCTTCCACCGCAGCGCGGGGCGTGACATTGGCAAGATAGAGGCTGACAGGCATCTTCCCTGCCTCAACAGAGGCCACGACATTCAAGCCGCCGGCCTCCGACAAGATGCGCGCTGCATCCGCCAGCGGCACCTGACGCAGATCGATCACTTCCATCTGCGTCATCTGGGCAGACGCGCTGACGGCAAACATGAGGAGAAAGAGCAGTGATTTCATTGCAGGCGCAGGGTTTGTTTCAGGGGAAGCACCTCGATAGTGGCATTTTCGGAGGTCAGTTCCGTGAGCTGGAGGCTGAGGTGGCTGTACTGACCTGAAAGACTCAGCGTCGAACCTTTCTTCAAGGCGAGGATCTGTTTATTCACCTCGATGATGACAAGCCCTTGCCCGCTGCTTTGAATGATCTTGCCACGCATTTGCACGGAAGGTACGTTGATCAAGGAGGCTGTGTTTTGCACCGAAGCCATGAGCAGCTTTTGCAAGGCCTCGTCTGGTTGGGTGGGGTCAGCCTGCGGTTTCGGCGGCTCCGGGTGCGGCTGCTGCGCCAAGGCGGCGGCCGTCAGCAAGGCGTAAATCATTAGCAGGTGTTTCATAGGCATGAGAGAAGTGTCAGTGAAGATTGTTGCCGGGGCCGCTGGCGGCGAATAAGGCCATGAAGAAGGAGATATAGACGTAGCCCACCACGGTGCCGACAGTGACGATGACGACGGGCTCGATGAGCGCGCTGAGGCGCTTGATCAGGCGGTCGAGCTGCGCCTCGTGAAAGCGTGCGACTTCATCCAGCACGGTGTCGAGCGTGCCTGATGACTCACCTACGGCGACCATGCGCGGGAGCATGGGCATGAAGCCGTGCTTGCGATCCAAGTGCCGTGCCAGCGGCTCTCCCTGCATGACCTGCTCACGCGCGGTGGTGACGATGGCAGAGAGGCGTCTGTTCCCCATCAACCGTTCGCTCACCCGCAATGCCTCAATGAGGGTGACGCCGCTGCTGAGCAGCGCGGAGAAACTGGTGGCAAACATGGCCGTGCCTGCGGTGCGCAAGGCTTTCCCGAGCAAAGGGAGGCGTAGTGCCAGTGCATCGATCATTGCGCGGCCCGCAGGCCAGAGGAAAAGCATCACCAAAGCGATGAGCAGGGTGACGCTGACGATCACGGTGGTGATGCCATTGATTTGAACCCAATCGCTGAGGTCGAGCAGGCGCTGTGTCATTGGCGGCAGTTTCTTGCCCATCGCCCGCAGGAAGACCTGGAGCTTTGGCAGCACGCCGATGACCATAAAAACCGCCAGCCCGATGGCGAGCAGGAACACGATGGTGGGATACATGAGCGTGGTCAGCAGGCCGGCGCGCAGAGTGCGCTTCTTCTCCAGCACCACCGCGGCACGTTCCAGCACTGGGCCTAGATGGCCGGTCTGCTCCCCCACGCTTACAAGCTGCACAACGAGGCGGTTGAAGCAGCGGTGCTGTGCCAGAGCCTCGGCAAAGGTACGCCCGCCTTCCACGTCAATGACGACCTCCTCCCACACTCGCCGCAGTCGACCACGCTCCGCCTGCTCTGCCACGAGGCGCAGGGCGCTGAGCAATGTCAGTCCGCTGCGCAGCAGCGTGGCAAGCTGATAGAGGCTGATCTCGATGTCGAGCGAGCGAATCCACAGCAGTTCGGACGGTGCCCAGCCGCGCGAGCGGATGGTTCCTTCCTGCGCTTCCTCCACGCTGAGCACGACCATGCCGCGTCCGCGTAGATCTGACGCCGCTGCCGCGCTGGAGGCGGACTCCAGCGTGCCGGAGAGGCGGGCTCCGGAGGCATCACGGACATGGTAGAGGAAGGCGGGCATACGTTATTTTACCAGACGGTCACCGCACTGCGCACATCAGGCATGGACACGCTGCCGGAGCGCAGCTTTTCGGCGGCATCGTGGACGAGCAGCGGGAGGCCGCGCTGGCGCATGCGCTCGGTCAGCGCAGCCTCATCAGCACCTTGGGCAATGGTCTGCGACCATTCCTCATCTACAGGCAGCATTTCAAACAAGCCCATGCGTCCGGTATAACCACGTCCGGCACAGTACAGGCAGCCGGAGGGTTCAAAGCATTCTTTTCCCTGCAATCCGGGCTGCGCCAGCAGTGCGGCTTCATCCATGCGGATCGCACGCGGCTGCAGGCAGTGGTCGCAGCACTTGCGCACAAGCCGCTGTGCCACTGCGAGGCGCAGTGTGGAGGCGATCAAAAAACGCTCCACTCCCATCTCCGCCAGGCGCACCACGGCACCGGCGGCGGAGTTGGTATGCAGGCTGGAAAACACCAGATGCCCGGTGAGCGCGGCCTTGATGGCGATGTCAGCAGTCTCACGGTCGCGTATCTCACCGATCATCACCACATCGGGGTCATGGCGCAGCATGCTGCGCAGCGCACTGGCGAAGTTCACCTTGTCCGCGCTGTCCACCTCCACCTGTACGAGGCCGGGTATTTCGTTTTCGATGGGGTCTTCGATGGTGATGATGTTCTGCACCTCGGCGGCGATGAGTTCGCGCAGCGCGGCGTAGAGCGTGGTCGTCTTGCCTGATCCCGTGGGGCCGGTCAGCAGGATGAGGCCATGCGGCTTGGCAATGGCGTCACTAAACATTGCATGATGCGCGGCGCTCATGCCAAGGGCGCTGAGGCTGAAGCGGCTGCTGTCCACCGCGAGCAGGCGCAGGGTCAGCCGCTCTCCATGACGGGTGGGAATCGTTGCCACGCGTACATCGACGACGAGGCCGCGTGCGCCGCCCTCATTATGGCGGAAGGCTCCATCCTGAGAGGCCCGGCGCTCCGCGATGTTCAGTCCGGCGATGATTTTGAAACGGTTGAGCAGACCGCCATGCACGCTCATGGGCAGACGATAGGCCTCTTCCAGCATGCCATCGACGCGCAGCCGAATGCGCAGTTCTTTTTCACCAGGGTTGAAGTGAATGTCCGAAGCCTGCCGCAGCATGGCGGCGCGCAGGATTTCATTGGCAAGCTGCGTGGCATCCGACTCCCCATCCGCGTTCTCCGTTGTCGCTGCGGCGGCCCCGCGCTCGGTGTAGCGGCTGAGCGTGCTCGCGCCTGCCAGCGGAGTATCGCGGTAGAGTTTTTCCAAAGCGCGGCTCAGCGATCCCGGCTCCGCTCTCACCACGCGCAGAGGGGACTCAAAGTAGCGCTGCAAGGTCCGCAGCCCTGCCTCATTCTCATGATGCTGGCTGGCCAGCCATACATGCCCCTCATGCACGGCGAAAGGCAGCAGCCTGCGCCGCAGCGCGATGCTCGCAGGCAGGCGCAGAGCCTGCACCGTGTCGATGCGCACGGCATCGAGATCGAGCAAAGAGTGGGTGCTGGAGGCAGAGGTTGTCATGCGGATTCAGTGGAGCGTGTGCGCATGCGGCTGGCGCGCTCAAAGACCTGCGCGGGCTGGCGGGAGAGGGCGTTGACAGTCTGCTCGGAGATGTCACCCCGCAGGTACAGGCTGGCCAAGCTGTGCTCCATGGTCTGCATGCCCTGCTGCATGCCGGATTCCATGGCGGAGTAGATGAGATTGCTCTTGCCCGTGGCGATGAGATTGGCCACTGCCTGGTTCGCGATCAAGATTTCTGCCGCAAGCACCCGCCGGCCTTTCATCTCAGCCTCGCCGTTGCCATTGTTCCTCGGTTTGCGCGCGCTGCCATCTGCCACGAGCAGGTGCTGAGCCACCACGGCCCGCAGCACCAGCGCAAGCTGACGGCGGATGCCATCCTGCTCTCCCGCCGGGAAGACAGACACCATGCGTTCGATGGCACCCACACAATCTCCCGCGTGAACCGTGGTGAAAACGAGATGTCCAGTCTCCGCAGCGGTGATGGCCGTGCGGATGGTGGTGAGGTCGCGAATTTCACCGACGAGAATGACATCGGGGTCCTGCCGCATCGAGGCCACGAGCGCGTCATTGAAGCTCGGTGTGTCCAGTCCGAGTTGGCGTTGGTTCACCAGGGCTATCTTGGACTCATGCACATACTCCACCGGGTCTTCGATGGTGATGAGATGGCATCGCCGTGTTTGATTGATGTGGTCGAGCAGTGTCGCCAGCGTCGTCGTTTTGCCCGATCCCGTGGGGCCGGCGATGACGACAAGACCGTAGGGCTGCAGGCAGAGCTTGTTCAATGACTCCGGCAGACCGAGCTCAGAGAGCGGACGAAAATGGTCGTCCAACCGACGCAGGGCGAGGTGAATGCGGCTCTGCACCTTGTAGATATTGAAGCGGAAACGCACGCCGCTCATGCTCGTCAATGCGCCATCATAGCTGCCGTTCTCACGCACCACAGGGCCGCTGGCCTGGCCGGTGAGATCACGCGCCCAGTGTTCCATTTGTGCTTCCGACACGCGGGGGAGTGATTCATCAGCCGTCAGCATCCCCTGCACGCGGAAGTAGGGTGGTGCATCATGGGCAAGGTGCATGTCCGAGGCCCCGATGTCGAGACATCGGTCGAGGAGGGATTCGAGGTGCAAGGCGGCGGCACTCATCACAATCGCAGGCGCAGCGTCCACTCGTGCATAGAGGTTGGGGTTGCAGGTTCCGCCATGCTGAGGCTTAGCGGCAGGCAGGCGGAGTTTTCGATCTTGGGCAGCGCTTCTAGCGCGGCCTGCACACCGCTCCAGGTGCCGAGGAAGCGCACCTGCCACACAGCATCGGCGCTGGCAGGTGCCGCCTGTTTGGTGCCTGCGCGCGGGGGGGCGGATGAAGCAAGCTGCCGTGCAGACGGGCCTTCTTCGACGACGACCATGGCATGCTTGCGCAGCAGCGCCCCCACCATCACTACAGCCTCGGAGCGCTGCACCGCATCGCTGCCGCCCTCGGAGAAAGCGGCCAGCTTGTGTTTCAGATCCGCCAGTTCAGTTTTCACCCGTTGGAGATCGGCGGCGAGCTTTTGCGGATTCGCGCTCATGGCTCCGACCTGGATGAGCAGCTTGTCACTTTGCTGCGTGACTTTGTTCACCGTATCGAGATGACTGTTGTTGATGAAGACGGCGTATAGCGCCAGCACCAGCGCGCCGGGCAGTATGAGGAGCAGCACACGCTCGCGTGCGGTTAGAGGAGGCCGGGCTTTCGCTTTCATGGTTGGGAAGCGGCTTGTGCAGTGCTGGTGGTCTTGCTGCCGCCGTCGAGCCGCAGCGGAATCTCAAAGTCCCACACGGGGGTGTTGCCTACCAGGCGGGCGGTGGTGCGCGCAGGCCGCACGCTCCAGCCATGCGGAGCGAGCTGGGAGCCCAGCGCGTTGGAAAATTCTGCGGCAAGCGCCTGCTTGAGGCAGATGCCGGAAATCACAGCTTCCGTGCCGTGATGGCGCAAACTGCTGCCGCCAGGACTTGCGCTGCCGGGCTCCTTCAAAGCGCGCACCAGCAGCCCTTCCGGGCGCAGGTCTGCCACGGCGGCAAGCATCGCACCAAAGCCACGCAGGGCCTGTGCCTGGTGCAGGCGCGCGGCATTGAGGTCCGCGCGCACTTTGCCCATCTCGGCGGAAAGCGTCTGTAGCTCATCGCGCTGCTTGGCGATCAAGGTGAGCGTTTTGATCTCCGCTTGGGCGGACTGCAGCCGCTGCTCCGCCAGCCACCAGTGACCAGCGCAGAGCATAAGCACACCCGCCGCCGCCGCCACGGACAGCCACGCACGGCTCACCGCGCTCATCGGCTGCACAGGTGGCAGCAGCACGGGCACGGCAGGCGTTTGCGCGGTCAGGATTTGATGGGCCGCCACCAGCCAGCCACGCAGCATGGTATCATCATGCAGGCTGTGGCATTCCACATCAGTCAGCGCCATGGCATGCATCGTTGTTAAAATCCAGCGCTGTTGTTGGTTGGATGCAGGGGGGAACCGCGACATCAATGCCTCCAAAGAGGCAGATTCATCCACCGGCAGAATGTCAAAGCCCGCCGGACGGTGCATGAATAGCAGATCATGCCATAGCTCTAAGCCCTCCCTGCCACTGCCCTGCGGCAGCAAACCGCCCGGATGCGCGATGCCCTCCAGCCGCGCCCTTCGCTGGGTGATCTCGCTTTCGATCTCCCCCCGCACCCGCTGGGAGATCTGCGTGACCCACCATGATTCGCTGCCCGCATGCTCGGATGGCAGATGCCGTGCGCTCGTCTGGCTGGACATCGCTGGCAGCCCGGTCAGTGCCTCCGCCTCATAGGCGAGGGCCGAGGCCAGCTCCCCCTCGTCCAGTCCTTGCAGCCGGCCCGGCGTGGTCTCGATCACCGCCGTCACCGCCGCCGTGGTCAGTACCCACACGCGGCGCGGTGCAGCTTTCAGCAAAGCCAGCGCCGCCAGCGTGAGCGAGGCCGCGTCCGTCACATTCGCATGCGGCACCGACTGCGCGACAGCAGCCAGCCGGCCCTGTGCATCGAAGTCGCCGCGCGCAATGAAGCTGGGAGTGACAAGCAGTAGCGTGCGGCTCATGGGACGGTGAGAATGATCGTGCGCATGTTGCCGCCGTGCCGCAGCATGACTGGCACGATGACGGAAGAGCGCTGAATGCTGCCGTCATTGCCTGTGTCATAGTAGGCACGCAGCACACGCGGGCCGGGTGTGGTGGGGAAGAAGTTAAGGGTGAGCGTGCTGGCTGTGAAGTCTGCCTCCTCACGAGTCACGGTGATCAAGCCCGTTGCCGGATCAGGAGCAAAGAGACGTACGATAATTTGATCCGCAGGCACCGCAGTCGCAGGCGTGCCGTCGGCGTTTCGGACCTCGATGGTCACCGCTTCCGTGGCTGCGGTTTGAGCAGCGGAAATCATCACGCTCAAGTCACGCTCATAGCCGGTGTCTGCTCCATTTTCGGCGGCATTGGCCCCGAAGGAATGCATCTGACCGATCTGCTCAGTGATGGCGGAGATGTCCACGCCTGCCTGAGTCCGCAGCAGCGCATTCGGATAGCCGCTCACCACGCCATCAGGATTAGCGAGTTCCGCCGCCCAGCCATCCCGCAGGGAAGTGCTTCCCGGCGGAAGCTGGAGATACGGGCCGCGCCAGCCGGTGGCGAGATACACCTCAGCATCCGCTTCGGCATCATCATCCACATAATCTGCGGACGCCTGGCGCACGGCGTGGGCGGCCATGCCGTTCACGTTTTCCCACAGCTCTGCGAGAGTGAAAATAGTGCCACCGGTCACGGCTTCTGAGGTCGCCAGTGGCAGCCGCCCCATGTCGGCGACGAAGCCCGTGATGAGCAACGAGCCGTCTGCGTCACGCTGATTGGCGGGACCGACCACCGCCTCGCGGATGTTTTCCAGCGCGCGCTGCGTGGCCTCGTAGCGGGCCTGATCGGCCACGCCGCTGGTGCTGGTGATGGCCACGGTGGAGAGCACGACGAGGATGGTCAGCACGACGAGCAGCTCCAGCAAGGTGAGTCCGTTTTGATTGAAGCGTATGCGTTGAAATTTCATGGGGTCCGGGTGTCCGCCACGCGGAGGAAAAGCACCACGTCATCGCCACAGTCAGCGATGGGGGGCAAGTTCACGGCGGGCGGAGTGTCCAGAACGCCGTCCTCGCCTGTGGAAACGAGCCGGATGTAATGTGCATCCGGTGTTTGAATGACGACCGGATGCCCCCAGCCATCCAGCACCGTAGGGCCATTCATCAAGTAAGGGCCCCGCCAGCCTAGGCGGCTGTTGGGATCATAAGTTTGCAGGTTCGCTGGAAGACTGAATGACAATGGTGACGTGCTGGGATCTGTGATGAAGAGATCCGCCATCGTCAGCGGCAGGTACTCATCGCGCTCACCAAGGTCATGCCACAGGCCTTTCTTTCCATCCGCACCCAAAATGGCCGTGCGCACGTTGATCAAAGTTTGCTCCGTTGCGGTTTGCTGCGCAAAGTTGCGAGTCGAGGTGACATTCGGCACGACGATGCCCGCCACGGCGATGAGCACCATCAGCACGATGAGCAGTTCCAGCAACGTCAGCGCTGCGGCAAAATGATGCTGCGCGCTGCGTCTGTGATGAGAGTGTTTGATGAGCATGGAATCTGCGTTCTCCTTTTAAATGACCCCGCCCGGACATGCCGGGCGGGGCGTGCAGCTCCTCGAAATAGCGGGGCGCTGGGAAGCATCAGGCGATGCCGTAGGGACTAGAGGTCATTCTCGAAAAACTCGTTAACGTGATCTGTTGCATTTCCAAGTCTGTCAGGATGGATCGACAGAACACCCACAAATTCAGCGCGTTCCAATGCACCAGCAGCGTCCTCGACTTTGTAAACAGCAAGGAAGCGGGAATAAACCGCGTCAGGGGTGTCGCCAGAGCCTTCACCGAAGTGATATGGCGCTTCACTGATAGTACGCCCGATCATTTCGCTGCGCTGACCCACGCCAAAGGCAACAAAGACATCACCTGCAACCGAACCTGGACGAAGAGTCCTCTGAACAGCAGCCTGAGTAACACTTGCAACAGAAACCGTGGCAGCCGGAGCAATGGTTGCTACACCATCATACGGATCGAATGTTGCATTGGCAGGAGCCGTTTCAAGAAGAGCCGAGAACGTGTTGATACCTGCTCCGATCAAGGAGGCTGCCTGATCAGCATCAAGTGCCAAGGGCACCAGTTCACCGCCAGCCGCACCCCCTTCGTTTGGAAGATAGTCCACCAACGTAGCCCCACCCGAAGCAACTAGATTATCCAGCAGCGAGGGTTGCTGGAAGTAGAGCTGCTCAAACTCCTGGATGCGCTTGTTCACCTCGGAGAGGTTGGTCGAGCCAGCAGCGGCGTGTGTGCGGACGAGCATACTCGGCAACTGCGGGATGAGGATGCCTGCGAGGGCGATCAGAATGACAAGCACGACGAGCAGCTCAATGAGCGTCAGGCCTTGCTGGTTGTAACGACGCGCCATGCGTGTCGCGAGAATATGATTGGATACCTTCATGATGTTTGGTTTGGGTCTGTTTCATGTTGAAGGGCTCCGGGTTCTGCGACCTCCGGCCTCGAGTTTTTCCAGATGGTGATGATCACCTTCCGAAATTGGTTGCCTCAATTCGTCCCAGTGGACGAATGAAGGCTGAAATGGATAAGGAAAAGTTCCTTGCTGCGAGGGCAGCGAATTTCGATGCGGCTGCCACGGCGCACAAACAGCAGCCTGCCTGCGCCGGAACGAAACTCCCCCTCTGGTACCGGGCTGACAGTCCCGTCCGCCCGCTCCACGGTGAGCCGGACAACGGGAGTTGCAGAGGGATTCGAGTCATTGTCACGAGGGGTGTTCAAGCGCGGGGATAAGGGACTGATTGGGTTCGGTTGAGCCGAGGTCTGATTTACAGCGCTGGATTAATAACGCAATTAATTTGCGATAACAAATTGTTGGGCGTTATCCTTTTGGGCGCAATGCGGGCACAGCCCAAAAAACTCCAGCTCGTGCCGAACACCCTGCCAACCGGCTTGGACGATGAACCGTTCCTCCATGGCGCGCAGTTCGGGCGGAGTTTCTACCGTTTGGAGGTCGCCGCAGTCTGTGCATACCAGGTAGTCCGGCTGAGCGTCAGATAAGATGATCTGGAAGTATGAGCAGCGCTCGCTGATGTTCACGCGCCTCACCACCTTGGCATGCTCCAGTTTCATCATGATGCGGTAGATCGTCGCCGGATCGTGTTCAGACAGGCCGGGACGTTTGGACCAGTCATGCAGCGAGGCTGGCTGGGTGTGTGCGACCATCTCGCCTATCAGATTGACCAACGCAGGAGTGCGCCGCATTCCCCGCTCTTGCAGGCCGCTCACAATCTTGTCCCTGAGCTCGGCATTGCTGTCAGCCATGGTGATGTGGTGGCGGGAGTTCATGGTGATGCAGAGACTTTTCAACGCAGGGCTGCATGGACTGCCTGTGAGCAACTGGCAAAGTTTCGGGCGCGGACAAGGCGTGCGTCATTCGCCGCAAAGCGCTGCCACCAGTTCAGGGCCTGCTGCGGCGGCAGCCAGGGTTTTGAGTCGGCAAGCTTGCGAAACATCGCGAAGCATTCATTGCGATGTGTGAGGCCCGCTTGCTGGATGATCCACTCTTCATATTCGGTGAGCCAGGCCGTGAAATGGCGCGCGGCATCCATCTGCGTCTGAAGGCTCAGCTTGCTCTGGTGCGTCTCATAACAGCCGGGGTCGACAGGCTGGTTTTGCTCATGCGCATAACTGCACCTGCGCGTGCGCACAAACATGAAGCCTGGGGCCTCGGACGCCTCCTGCGGATACCAGCCCGCGCAGTGCCCATGCAGTTCGATCAGCCCTCCGCGCCACGCTTTGCGGTAGCAGCTTGTGCCCTGATGTCCCGGCGAAGGCTGGCGCTCAAAGCCATGGTCGATCAGCAGATTGCCGGACGTCATCACATCCCGCCCCCAGAAGAACATCTGCTGGCCAAGACCACGATGCACGTCGTTGAGCAGACCGCGTTGGTTGGCGATGTTAGGCGGCTGCATGCGCGAATAATTGGGGGTTGTTCTCTGCTTCGGCAGTTCCGCCACGCTTGCAGTCCGTGGTGCAGCTGAGATTCTCGACCATGAAGCCGCGCTCGCGCCAGAGCCGAAGCGGCTCCTGCCATTCCAGCCCCATGCGCTCCGCGATGGTGCGGGCGATGATGCCAAAACGAGAACGGAACTGATAGATGAAACCAAACGCTGCATTCCCATGCACTAGCGACGGGCCGGAGTAAAACAGGCCGGGTGTGAGGGTGGATTCATCGGTGGCCTCATCCAGCACCGCCTGATCGCCCCTCCAGGCGAAATTCCGGCGCACCATTTTCATGCTGTTGCGGAAGCCCGTCGCAAGAATCGGTCGCGTGGGGCTGTGAAAGAGAGTGCCATCCACGGTAGTGAGTTCATAACCGTCGTGGACTTTGGCAACCCGCGCGATGTCAGCATGCTTGTAGAAGCGCAGGCTGCCGGGTGCATCGCAGATGCAGCGCTTGAGCTGATCACGCGTGAACGGGGAGAGTGTGCGGCCGGGATCGGCAGACTGCACGGCCCAGGGTTCGCCACGCGAGATCACGTGTACATCCTTGCCCAGCCAGACAAGCTGGATCGCAGCATCAATGCCGCTCTCAAAGCCGCCGACGATGGTGAACTTCTCCCCCTGCAACGCAGACCAGTCATGCACCTTGGAGCTGTGCAGGCAAAGGCCGGCCCCGGCGATGCCACCCGTCTCAGGACGGCCAAATTCCCCAGCCGCCCAGATGATGAAGCGCGGCGAGAGAAGGCATCTGGAGCTTTCCACCACGAAGCCATCCGCGCTGCGCTGGATGGAATGCGCCTCAGCATGAAGGAACCGTAGCCCGTATTGATGCGCGACGGCTTTCAGGTAAAGCGCATACTCCGCCCCTGTGGGATGCTGTACATGCAGATGTTTCGCCCGTGAAGTGCCGGGGGTGATCGCATTCAGATCCACCACGCTGAAGGCATTACTGTGAAATGCCGGCGTCAGCATCCGCATCTGTTTGGGCCAGGCTTCAAAAGATGCGCCAACGCCGCTCTTGTCCAAGATGAGCACGTTTTCAATGCCACAGCGCTTCAGTGCCACCGCACAGCCGAGGCCTGCCGGGCCGGCACCTACAATCAACACAGTGGGATCAGTGCGCATGATCGTGTTCGGGTTCGATGGGTGTCCAGGCGGGGAAAGGATCAGGCAGCCTAGCCCATGCCTCAGGCCCGCCCTTCATCTCCTTCGGAGTAAGCAGGCAGGCCTGGAACTCCGCCAGCAGGGCTTCACGATCCATGTCCTGACCGATGACGACAATCTCATTTCGCCGGTCGCCATAAGGCTCACGGCAGTTCCCTTCGATCTCGGCGATAGATTCAGCATCCTCCGGCCATTCCGCTTGAGACACCGCGCTCCAGAAGAAGCCGAGGGCTTTCGTCGAGCGCATCACGCCCGCCTGACTGAGGAAGCCTGCAAGCTCCATGCGTGTGGCGAGCCAAAACATCCCCTTGGCACGAATAACCCCCGGCCAGGTGCCATGAACAAACGCCGAAAAGCGTTCCGGGTGCAGCGGGCGGTGTGAGCGAAAGACAAAACTGCTGATGCCGTACTCCTCAGTCTCCGGCGTGTGCCCTTGCAGGGAGTCGAGCCAGCCATGGCTTTGCTCCGCCTCGCTGAGTTCATACAAACCCGTGCCCATCACAGTGCTGAGCGGCACCTCAGACTTCACGGTCTCATGCACCCGCGCTTTCGGATTGAGGACCTGAATGATGCCGCGCACCTCCTTCAGTTCCTCCGCCGTCACGGCATCGGTCTTGTTGATGAGAATGACGTTGGCAAACTCGATCTGGTCGGTGAGCAGATCCGCAATGGTGCGCCCGTCTTGCTCACCCACGCCCTGATTGCGATCCTGCAAATCATGGGTGCTGTAGTAGTCATTCAGGAAGTTCCGCGCATCCACCACCGTCACCATGGTGTCGAGCTGGGCGATGTCGGAGAGGGAGTGCCCGGTCTCATCTTTGAAGGTAAAGGTCTCCGCCACCGGCATCGGCTCGGAGACTCCGGTGGACTCGATGACAAGGTGGTCAAAGCGTCCCTCACGCGCCATCTTGGAGACCTCCAGCAGCAAGTCCTCACGCAGCGTGCAGCAGATGCAGCCGTTGCTCATCTCCACCATTTTTTCCTCGGTGCGCGAGAGGTGTGCATCGCCTGATTGGACCAGCAGCGCATCGACATTGACCTCGCTCATATCGTTGACGATCACAGCCACTTTGCGCCCCTCACGGTTGCGTAGAATGTGATTGAGCAAAGTGGTTTTGCCCGCGCCGAGAAAGCCGGAGAGCACAGTGACTGGAAGTTTGGGTTTAAGCATGAGTTTGGGTGAATTGGGATGAAGAAAGGCGAGATGAAGAGGCGATCCCTGAGTGGTCAGTGAGATCATTGGTGGGGCCGCTCACATGCAACAAAGTTGCAATATATTCACAGTGCTTAAAATGCAACTTATTTGCATATACGAAAAAGCAGCTGCTAATGACTGGGGTCTTGCCCTCTCCATGGATGCCCTGACCAAAGCTCCCCGCCGCTGGCGCTCCCCGCGACGACTTGGGTAGCCTAGACCCCCACGATAGATGTCGCGATGCATCGTGGACTGCAGGCTGAGATGACGAAAACTAAACGCCTGTTACTCCTCGCCAAACCGTTGATCGGGACGCTGAATGCCAATGCTGCGGAACCTGCTCAATCCAAAGGCACCAACCCGGTGGGCCAAACTGGCCAGTGGGTGGCGAAACCCGCGTTCTCCGATGAGTTTGACGGGATGGAAGCCGACCCGCAGAAGTGGACCGCCAATGTGGGAAGCTGGTGTCCGTGGACTTGGGATAAAAAGAACGCCTTGGCGAAGGACGGCAGGCTTGTGCTAAGCATGAATCTACGAGCCGCATACGCGAAAAAGCGGCCCGCCGATCTTCTACAAGTCCGGCATCCTCCGCTCAAAACTTCAGCGAACCTACGGCTATTACGAGGTAAGGATCACCGGCGAGTGAGCGGGCAGGGGATGCTGTCCCCGGTGTAAATCAGTGAGGAGGGCAGGGCGTCCCCAAGGCCTTCAACTCAGGGCCGAATGTGCATGAGCGTCAGCGCACTCCGTGAGGGCCTGGCGATTCCAGAGCGAGCCAAAGCTCGTGAAATATTTATTGCGCCACGGAGTCCAGCAGCACGGCCAGGAAACCATCCGACGGATTGGCGTGGCGCGTTACGGCGGTCTTTTTCGCGGTGGTCTTTTTGGTGGCTGTCGCGGCGCACTGCTGCTGCTTGCGGAGGGTGACCTCCACCACATTTTCCAAGGTGTAACGGTCCAGGATGTTGGCGATGGCGTTGCGGACATCGATCATGAGCATGCGCAAACCACAGTGAGTTTCATCCGGGCAGGTGCACTTCTCATACTCCGTCTCGCTGGCGCAACCGATGGGTGCCAGTTTGCCGTCGATCAAGCGTACGATTTCGCCCATTTTGATCGACTTCATCGGCTTCGCGAGTCGGGTGCCACCATACTTGCCACGCATGCTTTCCACATAGCCTGCGGTGCGCAATTCAAAGAGAATGGCCTCAAGAAACTTGAAGGGCAGGTGCTCCTGCTCCGCCAGACTGGAGACCGAGATCACGCCTTCCTTCTGGTGCTCGGCAATGCCCAGGCGTATCATGGTGCGCAATGCATATTCTCCGCGTTTGGTCAGTCGCATGGAATGATAATGAAATGACTACGCCCACCGGGCAAGTAGGAATAATCTATTTCACCCCACTACGGCAAGATCGTCTCATGCGGGAGTATCCCAAAACACGCGTATTCGCATTTTCTGCGGTTAATGTTTTGCCTGCGATGGCCTGATTCGGCATTTGCCCTTGGCTTGCCTTGCCGCCTATATTCAAGGCAGATGAACCTTCCAATCCGCCCCCGCCGCAACCGCCAGTCTCCTGCTGTCCGCGATCTTGTTCGCGAGACGGAACTGACGCCGGGTCATTTGATTTATCCGCTCTTCCTGCAAGAAGGAACCACGAACACGCCGATTGAGTCGATGCCGGGTTGCACGCGCTGGAGCCTCGACGGTCTGGTGCAGGAGGCAGGCGCCGCGCACGCGCTCGGTGTTCCGGCGGTCGTGTTGTTTCCGCGCATTCCGGATGAACTGAAAACCCGCGGAGCCGAGGCCTGCCATGCGGATGATGGCTTGGTGCCCCGTGCAATCCGTGCGCTCAAAAGCGCGCACCCCACGCTGACGGTGATCACCGATGTGGCGCTCGATCCCTACAACAGCGACGGCCACGACGGACTCGTGACCGATGATGGCCGCATCTTGAATGATGAAACCGTGGCCGTGCTCTGCCAGCAGGCCCTCTGCCATGCGCGTGCCGGTGCGGACATCGTTTCCCCGAGCGACATGATGGACGGACGCGTGGCCGCACTGCGTGCTGCGCTGGATGGCGCGGGGTTTCAATCCGTCTCGATCATGAGCTACACCGCCAAATACGCTAGCGCCTACTACGGCCCGTTTCGCGGCGCGCTGGACTCCGCGCCGAAGGCAGGGGACAAGAAAACCTACCAGATGGATCCCGCCAATGCGCGTGAGGCCCTGCGCGAAGCCGCGCTCGATGAAGCTGAAGGCGCCGACATCCTCATGGTGAAGCCTGCAGGGCCGTATCTCGACATCATCGCTAAACTGCGCGGCGCCACCACGCTGCCCATTGCCGCCTATCAGGTCAGCGGTGAGTATTTGATGATCAAAGCCGGTGCCGCAGGTGGCTGGATCGACGAAACCAAGATCGTGCACGAATCCCTCATCGGCATCCGCCGTGCAGGCGCGGACATGATTCTGACCTATTTCGCCAAGCAGTGGTCAGCGGCGTGGCGCTGAAGATTTCTCTAATGTTAATCCAAGAACCGGAACTCCGGCGTGGACCACAGCGTCTGGATGAAGCGAGCCCAGAGGTCGCGCACGTCATCTGCGGTGGCGTTGCCGGAAAGGCTGGATTCCAGGAAGTCGCGGACTTGTACCTGCTCCTTCGCGGTGGGTTCGCGCTGCAAGGAGTTTTGAAAGGCGCAATCGATGCGCTTATCGTTTTCGGTCGATGACTTGAGCACGACATCTGCGGCATTGCGCGCCTGTTCGATGACTTTGGGGGAGTTCATCAGAAAGAGTGCCTGCGTGGCGACGGTGCTGGTGGTGCGCTGCGCGATGGGCTGGTTGATGTCCGCGAAATCGAAGACTTCAAACAGCGGGTGGCGCACATTGCGAAAGGCAGCGGTGTAAAGGCTGCGGCGGGTGTCGAGGAACTGGTAGCCGTACTCGATGTTCTGAATCTTCTGATCGTTCGCATCGACCGCTTTGACATCGCTGACACCGGGGCCGCCGAATTCACGATCCAGGGTGCCTGCGGCGGTGAGCATGGCGTCGCGCATGCACTCGGCATCCAGGCGCTTGCGGTTCATGTGGCTCAGCAGGCGGTTGTCGGGATCCAGCGCATGCTGGGCGGCTGAGGCTTCATTCGTGGAAGCCATGCGATACGTCTGGCTCATGACCATCTGTTTGACGAGATGCTTCAGGCTCCAGCCGTCTTCGATGAACTTGATGGCGAGATGGTCAAGCAGTTTAGGGTGGCTCGGCGCTTCG
The DNA here is from genome assembly GCF_029946185.1 of Prosthecobacter sp. Classification (GTDB taxonomy): domain Bacteria; phylum Verrucomicrobiota; class Verrucomicrobiia; order Verrucomicrobiales; family Verrucomicrobiaceae; genus Prosthecobacter. Next base: position 1,951 of record NZ_JAQSEA010000123.1, on the reverse strand, counting down.
CCGGTGGAGCCGAAGTTGTCCGTAGTGCGGACGATCCCAGCGCCATAGATCCAGTGCCAGACCCGATTCACCATGATGCGCGCCGTCAGCGGATTGGCGCGTGAGGTGATCCATTGCGCGAGTTGCAGCCGGCCGCTGGCTTCGGCAGGGACATCCGGAGCACCGCCATGCAGCGCCGCCTGGATGAACCCACGCGGCACGCTGGCACCCAGATTGCGCGTGCTGCCGCGAATGTGAATCTTGGCGTCTTCCGGCAGGCTGTCGTCCGCCACGGACATGGCCTCGGGGCGGTCGGGCTGGTCCTTTTGCAGAGCTTTGAGTTCTTTCTCCAGGGCAGCGAGCCGCTGTTTGAGCTTGATCGCGGTGGGGGATTCCTTTTTGGCCACCGGCTGGCTCGGGGTGGCTTCATCCGCAGGCAGAAACTGCACAGCATCGACTGTCACGTAGCCCTGCGAGTTGGCATTGGAGATGAGGACGAAGCCCTGGCCGTTGGCTTCAAAGCGATACGTGCCGAGGGTGGCAAACTGCAGACCCTTGAGGGAGTCCGTGGTCATCTTGATAGCTTTCAATTCCTCGCCGTCCGCATGCAGGATGGTGACGGTGGCGCTAGCAGCGCGGTCGGGCCCGGCATTGAAGGCCACGCGCACCTCGTAGCGGCCGGTCTTGGGAATCTTGGGCGTGAAGGTGACGGTCTTCTCGCCTTTGCCTTCGTTTTTGTCACTGATGTAGCCGCTGCCGATGTAAGGGGCGAAGCTGGTGGACTGCTTCCACAGGCCTACCTTCTGCGCGGCGCTGTCATCGACGACGATGCCGGGAAGATCGCTCAAGACGATGTTTTTGCGTGCTCTCAGATCGGCGCTGCCGGCATCTCGCAGGCTGTTGTTGAGCGTGGCGATTTGCTCTTTGAGCGCATTCGCCTGCTGCTCGTGCTTTTGCAAAGCGGTCTCGGCAGCGCCATCGAGCGGCAGCGGTGTATCGATCCAATGCGCGACGTTGTCGGTGTAATTTCTCAGCGTCTTGGTGCTGCGCAGAATGCCCGCCAGTGCGTAGTAGTCGCGGGCGGAGATGGGATCAAACTTGTGATCGTGACAGCGCGCGCAACCAATGGTGAGACCGAGGAAAGCGCGGCCCATCGTGTCGAGTTGTTCATCGACGATGTCCATGCGCAGCATGCCTTTGTCCTGCTCCTCGTAGTTGGTGGGGCCCAGAGCGAGGAAGCCGGTGGCCGTGACCTGACGGCGGCGTGCGGCGGCGTCTGCGGCTGGAAGCAGATCGCCCGCCAGATGTTCGGTGATCATGCGATCCACCGGCACATTGTCGCGAATGGATTCGATGACGTAGTCACGGAAACGCCATGCGTCTTTGAAGGGCAGGGAACGCCCCCCGCCAGAGGATTCAGCAAAGCGGGTGATGTCCAGCCAGTGCGAGGCAAAGCGTTCGGCAAAGGCGCTGGAGGCGAGGAGTTCATCCACACGCTTCTCATAAGTCATATCCGACAGAGCGATCCGATCCGGCGGCAGTCCCGTGAGATCAAAGGCAAGTCTGCGCTGCAAGATGGCAGGGCTGGCATCTGGCGCTGGTGTGAGGTTGTTTTCCTCCAGCTTGGCGAGGATGAAGCGATCAATGTCATTCGCGGGCCAGGCGGTGTTTTTCACCTGGGGCGGCGGCGTGGACTGCGGCGGCTGGAAGGACCAGAAGCTGTCATCCGCACGTGCGGATTTGGCTTTGCCCTCCGTGCTGGCGACTTCATCGCGCGGATCGGGAGCGCCGGATTCGATCCAGAGCTTGAGGTCGGCGACTTCGCTCTCCTTCAGCTTGCGCTTGGGCGGCATTTTTAAATCGCGGTCCGCATAGCTGACGGCGTGCCAGAGCTTGCTCTCGGCGATTTTGCCGGGAACCAGCGCAGGGCCGGAGTCACCGCCGGTCTGCCATCCATCACGGGAGTCGAGAC
>NZ_JAQSEA010000122.1 GCF_029946185.1 Prosthecobacter sp. | reverse complement strand
CGCCATCGTCATCGAACCGCTCATCCAAGGTGCTGCGGGCATGCGCATCTGGCCGCAGGGTATGCTCAAAAAGCTGGATGCTTGGTGCGCAGAGCAGGATGTGTTTTTAATCCTCGACGAAGTCATGACCGGCTTTGGCCGCACTGGAAAAATGTTCGCCTGTGAGCACGAAGGCGTCGTTCCCGATTTCCTCTGCCTCGCCAAAGGCCTCTCTGGTGGCTACCTACCGCTGGCCGTTACCTTGACCACCGAGCGCGTGTTTAACGGCTTCCTCGGGGAGCCCCATGAGGGCCGCACCTTTTTTTACGGCCACAGCTTTGCTGGCAGCCAGCTCGGCTGCGCGGCGGCACTTGCGAGCCTGCGGGTCTTCCGTGACGAACGGGTGCTGGAGCAGCTCCCGGCCAAAATCGCCCTTCTGCGCGAATTGATGTCAGATCTTCCCGGCTTCCGCCAATGCGGCATGATCGCAGCCATGACCATCGATTCCACCGACCTCAGCCTCGGCCCAAAAGTCTGCCTCGCCGCCCGCAAGCAAGGTTTGCTCACTCGGCCCATCGGCAACACCCTCGTGCTGATGCCGCCACTCTGCGTCACCCTGGAGGAAATCGACCGCATGGTGGCTGCGCTCAAAGCAGCCCTGGACGAGATCACCCCACCGGCGTGCCGAACAGCTTGAACAGCCCGTAACTCAGCAGCCCCGTGAATGGGATGGTGAGAACCCAGGCCCACATGATTCGCGTCACGACATTCCACTTGATGGCGTTGAGCCGTTTGGCCGTCCCCACCCCCATGATGCTCGTGGTAATGGCATGCGTGGTGGAAACCGGCATGCCGAAATGCGCTGCTGCCAGCAGCACCGTGGCCGCCGTCGTCTCTGCTGCAAAACCATGCACTGGCTGCAGTTTCACCAATTTGTGACCCAAAGTCTTGATGATGCGCCAGCCGCCGGCAGCTGTACCAGCGGCCATGGTCAGGGCGCAGGCCACCTTGATCCAGATGGGAATCTGATCACTTTTTTCACCCAGTGACTCAATGCGCAGGAAGCCCAGCCAGTCTGGGATCCCGGCCAGATCGCCGGAACTTGTCCCGGCCAGCAGAGCGAGAGCGATGATGCCCATCGTTTTCTGCGCGTCGTTCGAACCATGGCTGAACCCCATGAACCCCGCGCTTACGATCTGCAATTTGCCAAACACGCCGCTGACCATGTGCGGTTTGAAAATGCCGAACAGGTGGTTCAAGGTGGAAATCAACAGGTAAAGAAACGACATTACCAGGAACCCGAGCAACAACCCGGCAATCGGTGAACTGATCATCGGCACCACGACTTTGTAGAGCAGGCCGCCGCCTTCGAACCATAGCTTCCCGGCTGCGGGAGGCTTGGACCAGATCAGAACGGACCAGTTGCCACTGGCCGTGGCCAGAGTGGCCCCGGTGAGCCCGCCCACCAGCGCATGGCTGGAACTTGACGGCATGCCAAACCACCAGGTGATCAGATTCCAGACGATGCCGCCCACCAGCGCACAAATGATGGTCTGCGTGGTGACAAACGCGGAATCCACCAGCCCGGAAGCGATGGTCTTTGCCACCGCCGTGCCAAACAATGCCCCAACCAGATTCGTCACTGCCGCCAGGATGATCGCCATGCGCGGCGTCAGCACCTTGGTGGACACCACCGTCGCGATGGAATTGGCGGTGTCGTGAAAGCCGTTGATGTACTCAAAGATCAACGCCACCACCACCACGGTAAGAACGAGTGTCATGCGGGGCGGTCGGTCAGGAGTTCTTCAAAACAATGTTCGCTACGACGTTCCCCGCGTCGCGGCAGCGGTCCACGACCTTTTCCATCAGGTCATAGAGATCTTTGAGGATGACGACCATCACCGCGTCCTTCTCAGTGGTGTAGAGCACCCGCAGACATTCGAGCACCAGCTTGTCCGCCTCGCCTTCGACCTGCTGAATCTTGTCATTCAAAACCTTCACCCGCTCCAGATGCATCTTGCTGCGCAGCTCCACCACCATGGTGAAGACGACCTCGGCTGCCGAGTCCATCAGTTTGAGCTGGCGGGAAAAATCCGCGCCGACCAGACGCTCGCTGCAAATCAACAAGCGCTCAGCAATCTTTTCGACCGTCTTGGGAATCTTGTACAATGCATTGGCCAGCGCCTCGATGTCCTCGCGCTCCAGCTCCGTGACAAAGGTTTTGCACAGCGCCTCGTCGATCTGCTGGGTGATCTTCTTGTCCTCTCGGCGCAGGGCGGTGAAGGCGTCGAGGTTCTGCGGCGCGGCGGCGTCTGAAAGCAGTTTGTGCAATGTCTGGACGCTCTGCCGGGCGTGGCTGGCGCTGGATTCGAGCAGATCATAAAAGACATCTGATTTGCCGAAGATTTTTTGGAAAGAAATCATGGGAGGGAACCCGTCCATGGACGGGCCAGCCAGTTAGAGCGAGCAGGATGGGGGCTGTCAAGGCTACCAGACCATGTCATTGTGACGAAAAAGCCCCATTCATGCCCATGCCAGACCACAAAAAACCCAACTGCGGCAGGCCGCAGATGGGTTCGTTTGTAGATTTGCAGTTTTGGGGGTGGCAAACTAGCTGCTGGAAACAGCATCAGCACCACGCTCGCCGGTGCGGATGCGAATAGCATCAAGCACAGCACTGACGAAGACCTTGCCGTCGCCAATTTTCCCCGTGTTTGCCGCCTTGACGATGGCATCGACCACGGCGTCAGCACGGCTGTCGTCAACGACGACCTCAATCTTCACCTTTGGGAGGAAATCGACGGTGTATTCACTGCCACGGTAGATCTCGGTATGACCCTTTTGGCGGCCAAATCCCTTGACCTCCACAACAGTCATCCCTTCGACTCCGACTTCGGAAAGGGCTTCTTTGACATCCTCCAGTTTGAACGGCTTGATGATCGCTTCGACTTTTTTCATGGTTAACGGCAATTAGTAGTGTGGTTCACAAATTGCAACGATCAGAACCGGCGGAAGATGATTTTCCTGGCCCAATCTTTTGCGAGTATAGGTTTAAGCCGGAAGCGTGCCAACTTCTTGGCCGATTTCCAGCTCACCTCAAAAACCTCGCCTCAGGCTGGAGAGCCGTATTGCAAAGCCTCAGGCTTTCGCTTACCTCGGGCCATGCTTCGCACCGTGCTTCTGGCCTCCTCCCTTCTCTGCCTCACCCTCGCCTGTCCCGCCCAGGATTCCCCGGTGGAACTGAAGCTGCACTGGGAACCGGGCATGACTTACCTCCAGGAATCAGACACCGACACGACGAATTTCCTCACGGCCCTCGGCAAGACAACCGACCAAAAGCTGCGCCTCCATCAGAGCACTTCCATCACGGTCAGCGAGACGCCCGCAGGCCAGACCGAAGCCAAAGTGCTGATCGATTCCCTGCTTGGTGAAATGACCTTCGAGGGCAAAAGCTATGCTTTTGATTCGCGGAACCCCGGCTCCTCCAGCCCGCAGCTCCAGCAGACTCTCGGCGGGACGGCCGGCAAAGGCTTCACCCTCGTCTATAATGACAAGGGAGATTTCGTCGATGCCAAAGACACCGGCTCCATGGTCACCGGCGGCATTGAACCCGACTTGAACTCCATCTCCACCGCCCGCCAACTCGCCACCCTGTACCGCCGTTCGCTCGAAATGGGCCTCCCCCAAATCCCCGTCAGCCCCGGCGACAAGTGGATCTCCGATGAAACCGTCCCCTTCCCCCAGGCCGGCACAGTCCAAGTGAAGCTCAATGCCAAATTTGACGGCATCGTGGACCGCGAAGGCCGCCGCCAGGCCCAGATCGCCTTTGAGGGCACCATGAAATCCAAACCGGATAAAGACAGCACCGGTCGTGAACTCGACACCGAACGCTCCGTCACCTTCGGCGACAATTCCAAGGTCAACGGCCACGTCTTCTTTGATCTGGAACGCAAAACCATCTCCATGGCCGTCTTCTCCGCCGCGATTCAACTCAAAGTGCAGGGCAAGACGATGCCCGTCCAACAGCAGGTCACCACCCGCTTGGTCTCCATGAAGCCCACTGCTCCCTGAGAGAAGCGGCCCTGCCGCTGATCCGATAACAACAGCAAACAATCGCCAACAACGCATCAATGCTCTGATGGCCGAAGTACTCGACTGTCTCATCGGCTCCGCTTGACGAGGTTGAACAGTTTCATCGGAGGACTGAATTGTTCTTTATGCCAGATCGAAGTCAGGCGGGCTGCGAAGCCATA
>NZ_JAQSEA010000121.1 GCF_029946185.1 Prosthecobacter sp. | reverse complement strand
AAAACCACCGCAAACTCTCTTAACAGACTGCCATTCATTCAGACTCATGTTCATCGGCTCTGGGTATAAGATCTATTTTCTCTGCTCCCTCTGCCTCTTCGCCCCTTGGCCGCAAAACCGAAAGTTTCCACGACTTTCAAAGCTCATGAGCCAGAGTGCCTCCACACGCGCCATTCCGGAAATCAGTTTCGGAAAATGCTATAGCAGGCAAGCGGCAGACGCAGCTGATGAGCCACGTCGCCGCCAGACCATGAGATAAGTTTTCCGATCTCTGCCCTACTTCCCACTCACCCACTTCACCGCATTCGTGAGGATCTGCTGATAAGGCCTCAAATCATGCACCCGCGCATCATGCCCGAGAGCAATGCCCACGATCCTAGCCTTCTTATGCTCCGTGATCCACACACTCGGATGCGCCGCCTTGTACTTGTCGCTCGGACTCGTCTCCGCCAGCACCGTGATCTTCGCCGTCCCTGCCGGAATTTTCTCCGGCTCCGCATTCACATAATACAACTCGTCCTCCACGGTGAAGCTCGCAGGCACACCCGCCATGATCTGATGCCCCCCCTTTACCGCCTTCACCTCAAAAGGATGAATCTTGTCATGCCCCCGCGCCCCACCGCCAACGATCTGCGCATTCAACTCAGGCCATCCACCAAAGCCATACCACGTACCAGGATGTAGCATGATGACACCCCGGCCCGCAGCAGCGAAATCCATCAGCGCCTTGCGATACACCGCCGTGTCAAAAAACTTCCGGTTCACACTGATGATCGCCACATCAGCATTCGCAAGCTCAGCCGCCGCTTGATCACGATCCTCCGTGTAATGCACCGTGAAGCCCGCAGCCTTCAGCGTGGCCACATCCGTCTCGCCAAAAAACTTCGCAAAGTTGTGCGATGACCCGCCGCCGATCACCAGCACCTTCGTCTTCCCAGCCTCCCACTGCACCGGCGCCGCAGGCACCAGCGGCCCGTCGCCTTTGCCCCCTTCTTTGGGGCCGGTTTCTGGCGTAGCGCCAACGTTCACATTCGCTTTTGGTTTGGACACCGTCTCACCTTGTTTCACCGGCTCAGCACTCGCGGTGATCGCCACCGTGCAAGGCGTGACGATGCTGCCGCTGGTCTCCAGCGTGAGCTTCTTGAGCGCGCCTTTCTTCTTCAAGTTGATCGCGAAATAACGAAGCTGACCGCGACGTGTGAAATCGCCCGCATCATCACTCAGCGGCACTTCGGCCTTCCCGATGTAGTCGGCGAAGTGCTCGCCATTCTTGAGCACAATGCTTTCCTTGTCCCCATCGGCAAATTCGACGTGAACCGTCATCGCAGGCTGCCCAAGAGCTTTGTCCCCGCCGAAGGGCCAACCCCAGCCAGCAACGCCACCGAGGAAGTGCAAGCTGGCCGCAGTGGCACCCGTGTCGATCTCAATCTTCTCAGCGAAAGTCTCGGCCACGGTACCTTTGCCACCCCCTTTGAGGGCGATGATGCTCGCGCCAGTCTGCGACTTCTCAGGATCCATCACAAAAAACGGCACTCCATGCACCGTCACGTTGCCAAACTTGTGCAGCGTCACCGTTTGGTCCTTCGCATCTTCCTTCGCAAAAATGCCGGCACGGCTGTCAGCATTGTAAGCCGTGCGCAGGTCCACCACCCGGAACTTCTGCTCCCCGCCGCAGATGAAAGCCAGAATATCCCGCAGCGTCTCAGCACCCAGCGCATCCAGCCCATCCGGCATGAGGCTTCGCCGAGTGTTTTCACGAGTGGCGATGTCATCCTTCCTGATCTCAAAATCACCCACCTGGTTGCGCAGCGTGAGGCTGGCCTGATTCTCCGTGATGATCACACCCGCAAGCGTCTCGCCCTTCTTCGTCGTGATGTTCCAGGCCCAGAAACTCGGATCCACCTCCCGGTTCGGATCAACAATATGCACCAGCAGCTCCGCCGGGCCGTGCGCGCCCATCCCCGTGAGCTGCGGCCCCACATCCCGCAGCCCCAGATCTCCCAGCTTATGACAAACAGCACAGGCCAGAGCAAACATTGCCTTGCCCTTAACGGCATCCCCCGGCTTCTCCACCTCCGGTGTGAGCTGCGCGATGATGTCATTCTTCGCCTTCGCGTTCGGATTCAGCTTGTCGATCATCGCATTCGCCTGCTTCGCCACCTGCTTGTTCGGATGCGTCCGCAGCCGCGCAATATTTCCTGGCCCAATTTCCTTCGGATCAATCTTCCCATTCTGAATCGAAGCCAGCAGCTCCAGCGAAGCCTCAGGCCGTTTCAAGATCGCATCAAACGCCTGCGTTCGCAGTTCCGCTTTCAGCCCGTTCAAGTTCCCCACGAGCTCCGTGACACTCCCCTTCTCATCCATCGCCGCAATGATCGCCGCCTGGAGCGCTGCAGGCGAATCCGGACGCGCCAAAGCCCCCACCACCAGCGCACTCGCCTCGCCACCAATGCCGATGAGAGCCTTGGCTGCCGCAATGCGATCCCCCATAGCTGCAGCCTTGTCCTCCAGCTTGGCAGTCAGACTGGCAATCTGCGCCTTGACCTCAGCCGCAAGCACACCCGCCTTGTCCCACTTCACCACCAGCGGCAACGCAGCAGCAGCAAGCGCAGGCTGCGCGAGAAGCTTCTTCAACGAAACCACGAGGGCAGGTTTAAGCTCTGGAACTTCATCGAACTGCTGCGCGATGCCTTGCAGGATGATGATCTTTAAGCCGTATGCTTCTCGTTGCGGGACCGCAAGCACATTGAGCAAAGAACCAAGAAGCGCTTTGCGCGCCATCTGTGGATCATCTTTTGTGCTACGTGGATCCAGTACATGGGGAACCAATGCGGACACGAGCGAACTTACTTTGTCAGGCTCTCGATAACCCAAGCTTTGCGACACAACCAGGAACGCTGTCCTCGATACGACCGCACTCGCTATGATCGAAGACTTGGTCCAGTCATCATCTGCCGTGACGTATTGCTCGATCAACTTCACAGAGAGATCCGATTCATCTTCGCTTTTGTCCGCCGCCACTTTCATCAGTGCATCGAGATCGGGAGCTGAGGCCTGCTTTTGTTCCCGGGTCTTTTGCCTTATTTCTGCATCATCGAATATCTTCAATGCGGCAGTCCCCATCGTGCCTTTGGAATCCGAGCCATGATGATAAAAGCTTCCCGCCACCGGCTTCGCCTGCTTGTGCTGCACCTTCCAGATACGGCCAAAATAATGGTCACGATCAGGACGGACCGCCGCATTGGCCGGCCCATGGATCGGTCCGCGCGTATCATTGTGAATCACCGCCTGATTGTAAAAATCCACCACGTACAACGCACCATCAGGACCCACGCGATTTTCAATCGGCCGGAACCACAAATCCTTGCTGCGAATGAACTCCGTCTTCTCACGCCCCGCTTCACGATGCGCCTTGTAAGTCACACCGTCTTTCTCAACAAAGAAGTGACTGACAATGTTTAGCGTCGGCTCCGTGCAGAAGTAGCTATAGTTCCACTTCTCCGGCCACGCACCACCTTCATAAATCGCGCACCCCGCCGCAGCCGTGTAGCTCCCCACCTGATCGATCTGCACATACGCCTGCTCCGGCCATGACATCAGCGGATACGTCGGCTCCTTCGGCAGCATGCCGTTCGTTCCCATGACCCCAGGCAGCTTGCCCTTTGCCAGCACATACTCCGGCAGCACCACATGCAGGAAATGATTCCCACTCGTCGGCTGCGTGAAGAACACCTGACCATCCCACGTGATGTCTAGCCCCCACGTATTCCCACCGCGTGAAGCATACTGCTCAAACGCGCTGCCATCAGGCTTGAACCTCACCACCCCACTGCCATCCGTACCAAAATCCTGCTTACCATCAGCCGAAGTCACATGCCCTGAACTGTATCCATGCGTGGCATACACCCAGCCATCGAGACCCCAGCGCAGGTTGTTGATCACCGCATGCGTGTCTCCCGTCCCAAGACCCGTGTAAAGCTTCGTCCGCTTGTCAGCGGTGTCATCCCCATCCGTGTCCTCAAGAAGCCAGATGTCCGGTGCCGCACAGGCGATGACTCCATTCTTATAAAAACAGAAGCTCGTGACGAGTTCCAGCTTGTCCGCAAAGACATGCTTCTTGTCCATCACCCCATCCCCATTCGTGTCCGTGAGAATCGAAATCCGGTCGATCGGATCACGGTCATACTTTTTCGTCCACGACCCGCTGTCCTTCCACTTCTCCACATTCAGCTCCCGCCGCCCATTCGGATACTCGGGCGTCTCACAAACCCACATGCGGCCCTTCTCATCCCAGTCCACATTCATGACCTTGTTGATCAGCGGCTCGCTCGCCACCAGCGAGATGTCAAATTCCGGATGCACCTCCAGCTTTTCCGCTGCTTTCTCCGGCCGCGTGGGTCCACCTTCCACATACCGCAGATTGTCCCCCAGCTCCTCCGGCTTGCACAGCTCATCCACATTCTCCCTCTTCCCCGCCCAGGCGATGCCCCTCAGCAAAATCGCACGAAAATTCGGGCGGCTGAAATTCTCGTAATAGTGACCGGGGATGGAAACAAAAGAACGGTAGCCGTCCTTCTCATAAGTCCACATCTGCGGCTGGATATCATAGATGCTGACCTCCTTGCCTCCCTTCGTGATTTCAGCGGCGCGCTTGGCTGCCTTTTCATTCCGCACCCCGGCAGGCTTCGGTGTGTAAGCTCCTGCAAGAATGTGGCACTCCGGCAGCACATCCATGTCGTAGTAAATCTCATCATCCATTGCGAAATTCGACACATCCTTCGTGATCGGATTCTCATGATCCGTGAAGTACAAATGCATCGGCCCCTCCCGCCATTTCGTCTGCCCATGGTGCCAGGACCCGCCAATGATGCCCTTGAACCAGTCATGGTCTTTGGACACCGATGCCGCGTGGATCGTCACAATGCCACCACCGCGCTTCAAGTAGTCCATCAGATCCTTCCGCTCCTGCCCGATCTTGATGTCGCCACCGCTGTCGAGATGCAAAATAAGCACATCCGTAGCATCCAGCTGCTCCTTGGTGGGAAATGCATCCCCACCCGTCGCCTTGGCTCCACGCTCATTCAGCAACGGCACCCAGTCCCGCAGGAAAGAAGGATGATCATGCGCCCCTGGCCCATGGGACTTCGGACCCGAGCGTATGAAAACGCGCAGCGGCTCCGCAGCGACAGACGAATGCGAAATGACGCAGGACGATGCAAGCGCGAGACAGAAAAGGAAACGTTTCATGGTTGGTGCGATGGTAGGCAGAACCAACGCACCATGTGAAGCCCGTTTTCGCACGGCAAACTATCGGAAATGCACATGCCGCATCCCCCGTAAAAACAAAGGGCACGACTCGCGTCGTGCCCTTGGCGTGAAATTCAAAGCGAAGCGTCGCTTACTTCGGCTGCTCTGCGGGAGCAGGGGCCGGGGTCGGAGCTGGCGTCACAGCGGGTGCCGGAGCAGGAGTCACCGCAGGTGCAGGCTTTGCAGCAGGGGCCGGGGTCGTAGCTGGCTTGGGAGCCGCTGCGGAAGGTGCGACGGCTGGAGTTCCTGCCGGCGTCATCGGCGGAGCAGGTGTCCCAGCAGGAGCAGGCTTTGGCGCTTCGCCAACGGCAGGAGCCGCGGCTTTGGCGTTTTCCGTTTTCACCGCTTCCTGGATTTTTTCCATGATCTTGGCTTTAGCCTGTTCATCCTCAGACAAGGCGGCAGGGGCCACAGCTTCAGGCTTGGCATCTCCAAAGAGAGACGGGGCCTTGCTGCCGTTCTGGTGGCGGCTCACGAGCACTGCCAGAAGGATGGTCAGGGCAAAAAGAAAGATGGCCAGATAGACCGTGAACTTCTGCAGCACGTTGGTGGTTTGCGCTCCCCAGACCTGGCTGGCGGCGGCATCGCCGAAGGAGGCGCCGAGGCCTTCCTGACGTGGGCGCTGCATAAGCACGACGAGAATGAGCAGAAGGCAGACGATGACTTCGACTACGGTAAGAATTCCAATGAAGATGTCCATAAAAGGGGCGCGAATATGGGGGGAGTTCCCAGCTTGGCAAGGGGGAGTTCCAGTTGGGCCGCCGGATTCGCTCCCCTGTCTAGGGCCAGTCAGGGCATTTTCCCACCCTTTACAGTGCGTTTACAGACGCCGCATGCCTTCTAAACCACCCTAGCGGCATGAAGACGACTCTTTGTGCCCTTTTCCTCACCGTGCCCCTGATTGCGCAGGATTTCCGCCAGCCAGCGTGGATTTCCCCCAATACTCGCATCATTCACTCCCAGCCCGTGCAGGTGACCCAGGTCGATGCCCACATCGACATCGCGGATCAAATCGCCACGACCACCCTCGACATCGCCCTGCGCAATCCCACCGGGCGCCCGCAGGAATCCGAACTACTCGTCCCCGTACCGACCGGCGCGGTGCTGAAGTCCTTCGCCTTTGAGGGCGGCAATTCCGAGGGCACGGCCAAATTACTGCCACGTGAGGAAGCTCGACGCATCTACGACACCATCGTTGCACAGACGCGGGATCCGGCGCTGCTGGAGTTCGTCGGCAATGCCGTCGTCAAATCGAGCGTCTTCCCGGTCCCGGCCAACGGCACCCAGAAAGTGCGCGTGACCTATGAGCAACTCCTCGAAGCCGACGGCGCGCGGCTCGATTACCTGCTTCCACGCTCAGAATCAGTGGAATACGCGGTGCCATGGAAGCTCTCCATGCGCATCCATTCCACCACACGCATCGCCTCGCTCTATTCTCCAAGCCACGAGATCTCCGCCAAACAACCCAATGGCAACACCGCGAGCCTTTCCTGCGATACCAAAGACCCAGGTGCCTTCCGCGTGTCATTGCTGCGCGAAACAAAGGATGAAATGACCGCCTCGCTGCTTGCTTATCCCGACCCAAAGATCGGCGGCGGCTATTTTCTCGTGATGATCGCCCCGCCAAAGCCCAAAGCGGATGCGAAACCGATCCTGCGAGAAGTCACCCTCGTCATCGATCGCAGCGGCAGCATGGCAGGACCGAAGCTTGATCAGGTGAAGGCAGCCGCCTTGCAGGTGATCGAAGGCTTGAACGACGGCGAGGGCTTCAACCTCATCGTTTACAACGAAGCGGTCGAAATGTTCGCCGCACAGCCGGTGATCAAAACCGCTGAGACCACGAAGCAGGCCCGCGACTACATCAGCGCCCTGCGCGTGAGCGGCGGCACCAACATCCATGACTCCATCGTCGAGGCGCTGCGTCAGAAGCCGCTCGCAGGCATGCTGCCCATCGTACTCTTCCTCACCGACGGCCTGCCCACCATCGGCCAGACATCGGAGAAAGCGATCCGTGAGACCGTCGCCAAGGGGAATCCGAACCAGCGCCGTGTGTTCACTTTTGGTGTCGGTGTGGACGTGAACACGCCACTGCTCGCACGCATCGCCCGCGAAACCCGCGCCAGCGCGGAATTTGTTCTGCCCAAGGAAGATGTGGAGGTCAAAGTCAGCCGTGTGTTTGATCGTCTGCGTGGGCCGCTGCTCACCAAACCGGCGGTGCGGGTGGATGACCCGAATCGTGTGAGCGATCTCATCCCCTCTCCCCTGCCCGATGTGTTTGAGGGAGAGCAGATTCTCCTGTCCGGCACCTATCGTGGTGAGTCCCCGCTGCATTTCCAGCTCACGGGTGCTGCGGCTGAGGGAGAGCGGAAGTTCGATTTCACCTTCAATCTCGACAAGGCCAGCACCGCAAACGCCTTTGTGGCCCGCCTCTGGGCCAGCAACAAGATCGCCGTGCTTAGCGAGGCGATCCGTGACCTCGGCGCAGATGGTGCAACAGGTGGCACGACTGAGCTGGTAAATGAAATTGTGCGTCTCTCGACGCAGTTTGGCATCCTCACGGAATACACTGCCTTCCTGGCTGAAGAGGGAACTTCACTCGCCGCCGTGACTGCCAATGCCGGCAAGGCCGCCTACAACTACAGCGACAAGGCGATGAAGATGCGCAGTGGTCCTGCCGCCGTCTCTCAGGAAGACAATCTGAAGAAAGCCGCCGAATCCAAGCAGCTTAACGTCCGCAATCGCTTCCTCGATGACAAGATGCAGGCCATCGAGATCACCAGCGTGCAGCAATGCCGGGCTGGAGCCTTCTTCAACAAAGGCAATCGCTGGACCGATGCCAGCGCCGCCAAGAGCGAACGCGCCCCTGACCGCACCATTGAGATCGGCAGCGTAGAGTTTGGCCGCTTGGTCGATGAACTCGCCGCCGACAACCGCCAAGGCCTTCTGGCCCTGCGTGGCGAACTGCTGCTGCAGCATCGCGGCCAACGGGTCCTCATCCGCTGAAATTTTCCCATCAACCCATCCACAAACACATCCATGAAAACGCCATACATCCTCATCGCCACGGCCCTGTCCGCGTGCCTCGCCATCGCCAAAGATGCTCCACCACCCGCACCCGTGGCGGAAGTCGCGAAAGTCGAAACCGCCGCTGACACCCCTCTCGTGCAGATCGCCGTGCTGTTGGACACCAGCAGCAGCATGAGCGGCCTCATCGAGCAGGCAAAGACTCAGATTTGGAAGCTCGTCAATGAATTCATCACCGCGAAACAGGACGGCAAAACACCGGTCGTTCAGGTGGCGCTGTATGAATATGGCAAGTCTTCGCTACGGGCGAAAGAGAACTGGATTCGCCAGATTCAGCCGCTCACCCGAGATCTCGACAAAGTGTCCGAAAATCTCTTCGCCCTGACGACGAACGGCGGTGATGAATACTGTGGTGCGGTGATTCAGCGGGCGACGAAAGACCTTGCCTGGGATGCCAATCCCAAGGTGTACAAGGCAATCTTCATCGCTGGCAATGAACCCTTTACCCAAGGGCCGGTGGATTCCAAAAAGAGCTGCCAGAACGCCATCGCCAAGGGCATCATCGTGAACACCATCCATTGCGGTGGCGAGGCTCAGGGCATCGCGGAGAACTGGAACCAGGGAGCGCTGCTCGCCGACGGCAAATACCTCGTGATCGACCAGAATCAGGCCATTGTTCACATCGAAGCGCCGCAGGACAAGGAGATCGTGAAGCTCAACGAAGAACTGAACAAGACCTACGTCTCTTATGGCAAGGAGGCCCCAATGGCCAAGGCACGCCAGGTCGTCCAGGACGGCAACGCCGCCGCCAAGGCCGAATCCGGTGCGCAGGTTCAGCGCATCGTCAGCAAAGCCAGCGCAAATTACTTCAACACCGGCTGGGACCTCGTGGATGCCAGCAAGCAGAAGGACTTCGACATCACGAAGGTCAAGGAAGCCGACCTGCCTGAGGAGATGAAGAAGATGAGCGCCGAAGAGCGCAAGGCCTACCTTGAGAAGAAAACCGCTGAGCGTGCTGAGATCCAGAAGCAGGTGCTTGCCCTGAACAAGGAGCGTGAGGCCTACGTTGCAACGCAACGCAAAGAATCCGCCAAGACCGACACCCTCGACACCGCCATGACCAAAGCGCTGCGCTCCCAGGCCGAGAAAAAAGGCATCGCGTGGGAGAAATGACCCTTTAATCTTCTTTATGCCTTCCACCATCTTAGTCGTTGAAGACGACGCCGCGATCCGTCGCGGCGTTTTGGATGCGCTCAAGTTCGCCGGTCACACCACGCTGGAGGCGGGCGATGGTGAAAAGGGCATGAAACTGGCCCTGAGTTCGACCTTCGACCTCATGCTGCTCGATCTGGTGCTGCCGCATGCGAGCGGCTTTGACATCCTGAAAGCCCTGCGACGTGAGCGGCCCGGAACCCCGGTGATCATCCTCTCGGCACGCGGAGAAGAAAATGACCGTGTGCGCGGATTGAAACTTGGTGCAGATGACTATGTGGTGAAGCCTTTCAGCGTGCGGGAATTGCTCGCCCGTGTCGAGGCGGTGCTGCGCCGTGCGCCCGAACGCCAGCCGGTGAGTGAAACGCTCACGATCACCACGGCGACGATTGATTTCGGGAAGAGCGTGGCAAGTTTTGGCAATGGAGAGAGTGCGGAGCTTTCCGAGCGCGAGCGAGACGTGCTGCGCTATCTTGCATTGAATCGCGGCAGGCCCGTTTCGCGCGAGGAACTGCTGCAGCGCGTCTGGCACATCGAGAACCAGCAGACGGAAACACGCACGGTGGACATGCACATTGCCAATTTGCGCCACAAACTGCGAGATGATGCCGAAGCACCACGTGTGATCGTCACCGTACGCGGCAAAGGCTACCAGCTTGTCTAATTTTGAACCCCATGCGCAAACCGCTCCATATCTGGATCACCTTCGTCGCCTGCCTCGGGCTGCTGATCGCGGCGATGGCGTGGGTGAGCTGGCACACACTGGCGCTGGAGCGTGAGCGGGAAACGGCGGCACGTGAGGCCGACCAGCAGGAGCGTGTGCGGCTGGCGCTGTGGCGGCTCGATTTCCAGGCGAGTGCGCTCATGATCCGCGAAAATGCGCGACCTCCCTATGATTTTCGTCCGTTCCATTCGCCCGAAGGTCTGGTCAACAAAGCCTATGACAATGTGGCGAAGGGAGAGGTGCTGCTGCCCTCACCGTTGCTGGCAGAAATACCTGAGCATGTGCTGCTGTATTTTCAGATGGATTCACGCGGCCAGGTGCGGTCCCCGCAGGTGCCGCAAAACGATGAGCGCACCCTGGCGCTGGCGCAGTTCATCAATGCAGATGACCTCACTCGCAGTGAGCAACGCCTGAGCGGATTGCGCGAATTGCTCGCCAAGCCGATGAATGTGATCACGCCGCAGCCGCAGCGTGATTCCTCCTTATGGCGCAGCACACGTGTGGCACCACCTGCCCCTGCGCCCACCACCGTGCTTAATCGCCAACTGCTCGCTCAGATGGCCTGCGTGGCCCGCTTTGACATTGATGATTCAAAAGCCGCCGAGGGCAGTGATGCCAAACTGCCACGCAACCCGGCCTGGAATACGCAGCAGGGGCAGGTGGCGGCCCAGCAGAGGGTGCTGAGTACCACGGAGAATTTCTCGCGCAATCGCGCGGTCAACCTGCAGGCCGAGGAGGCCATGAAACAGCAGCCGCAGATCAAGATGAAGGAAAGCGCCAGCGCACTGGCATACTCCAAAGAAAAAGATGCTGAGGCCAAGCCTGAACCGGGGAAGGCTTTGAAAAAAGAATCCGCGAAACCGGCAGACCGCAGCAGTGGATCCGGCTCCGCCGTATCCTCTGCACCGGCTGCCAAGTCGATGGATGACAAGCAAATGTCGCCTCGGCAGCAAACGCTGGCGCTGGCTCCTGCACCAGCTCCCGCGCCGATGCCTTTGGACCCGATGGCGGATGGCGCAGCCCGCTCGTTGGGCAATGTGCCTGCCGCAGCGGCTCCTTCTAGCACACCTCCACCCAAAAACACTGCAACCGCGAACAGTTCGCGACCCTTTCAGGGTGTGTGGCTCGGCAGCAACCTGATGCTGACCCGCGAAGCCTTCGTGGATGGTGTGCGCATGGTGCAGGGCGTGTGGCTGGACTGGCCTGCACTGCGTGAAGCCCTGCTGCGTGAGATCACGGATCTGTTTCCTGATGCTAAGCTGGAGCCTGCGGCAAATGCCACTGCCGGCGCACGCCCGAATGACGATCCGCTGCGTTTCGCCGCACTGCCGGTACGGCTGGTACCGGGTGCCATCCAGCTCCCCTCGTTGCCATTCTGGACGCCGCTGCGCAGATCTCTGGGCATCGCGCTCGCATGCGTCCTGCTCGCGGCCGTGGCGGTGGGGATCGTGCTGTTTGGCACCGTGGCGCTGAGTGAGCGCCGCGCTGACTTCGTTTCTGCCGTGACGCATGAGCTGCGCACTCCGCTGACCACGTTTCGCCTTTACTCCGAGATGCTGGCGGATGGCATGGTGACCGATGAGGCGCAGCGGAAGAGCTATCTCGACACTTTGACCGGTGAGGCGAGCCGTCTGAGCCATCTCGTCGAAAACGTGCTCGCCTATGCCCGGCTCGAACGAGGCAGTGCGAAGGCGAGAGCTGAGAACATCACAATCGGCGAGCTGCTGGACCGCATCCTGCCGCGCTTGCAGCAACGCGCAGATGACTGCGGAATGGCGGTGCGCGTGCAAGCCACGGAAGCGGACCGCAAAACTGAGCTGCATGTGGATGCGGCAGCGGTGGAGCAGATCCTTTTCAATCTCGTGGACAATGCCTGCAAATACGCCGCTCCGCGTTCGGCAGAGCCGGTGATCCATGTGGAGGCAGACACGAGCGGCAAGTTTGCGATGTTGCGCGTTCGCGACCACGGCGGTGGCATCTCACGCAGCGAGCAGCGGCGGATTTTCCACCCCTTTCACAAGAGCGCGGATCAGGCGGCACATTCGGCACCCGGTGTCGGGCTGGGTCTCGCCCTGTGCCGCAGGCTGGCCACGGCTCTTGGGGGCGCGATCACGCTGGATGCGACGCACAAGGACGGCGCGTGTTTCATGCTGCGCCTGCCGAAGTGATCAGCTCTCTCCCGCGAGGGTGACAGCCCCCGTGAGGATGACATTGCCCGCATCATCGCAGATTTCGCCACTGACCTGCCCGAGATTGCCGAGCATGCCCTGCAGTGTGCCGCTGAGGTGTAGCGACTGACCGGGCGTGATGCTGCCGAGAATTTTGATCTGGCGCACTGCGGTGAGACGCATGTTTTTGAGCGGGGCTTCGCCGGGGCGGGTTTGAATGAGAATACCCCCGAGCTGGGCCAGCGCCTCAATCATGAGAACACCGGGCATGAGCGGGGCACCGGGGAAATGACCGCGGAGAAATTCCTCGTCCCCCTTGAGCTGCCACACTGCTTTGGCGGAGGCACCCGGATTAAGTTCAACAATTTCGTCGATGAAGCGAAACTCAGAACCGTGCGGCAGGGAGGAAAGCGCTTGAATTAGGTCGGGTGAAGATGGCATGCTGTGGACTTATTCAAGATTCACTCACAGAGCAAACACCAAGATGCGCGCCAGCGATGGCGGTCTGTCGTGTGTTCATTCAAATGTGGCATGTCGTCGTGCTGCTGCTGAGCATGATCTATTGGGCTATCGGGGGCTTGTTGTTTGTCCTGGCAGGTGCGGCGCTGGTTCCGGTCCTTCCTGTGGAAAAATCCCGTGCGCTGGGCCAATGGCTGCTGAGCGTGGCGTTCCGAGTCTTCCTCACATTCCTGCGCTTTTGCGGTGTGTATGAGTGCAAATATATCGGCTTTGAGGCGCTGGAAGGTGTCGAAGGCGGGCTGATCATTGCGCCCAACCATCCGGCGCTTTGGGATGCGGTCTTCATCCTCTCCAAAATTCATGGCCTGCGCTGTATTTTAAAGGCTTCATTGATGCACAATCCGTTTTTACGGGGTGCCGCCAAGCTGGCGGGCTTTATCCCCAACAAACCCGCGCATAAAATGCTGCAGCATTCCATCGAAGCGCTGCGCCAGGGCGACCGGCTCTTGTTTTTCCCGGAAGGAACACGCACGCGGAAACTGGAAAACTGCGTCAACACCCTCCAGGGCGGCCTTGGCGTCATCGCCACGCAGTCGAGCGCACCGGTGTGGCCGGTGTTCATCGAAACTAACAGCGACTACCTCTCCAAGGGCTGGACGCTCTGGCATCTGCCGGACAAAAAAATCCGCATGCGCATCACCCTGGGCGAGCCGCTCGCCAGCCCACCGGATGAAAGTGCGGCGGAATTCACCAAGCGCCTGCGCGAGGTGTATATGGCAGCGCTCGGCGACGGACAGAAAGCCTGATGGGAGACATGATTCGCAGCGTTATGCTCGCATGCGCCTGCTGATCTTCCTCCTGACACTCGGCACCAGCCTCCATGCTGCGCCGAATATTCTGTTCATCGTCGCTGATGACCAGCGAGCGGATACGATCCATGCGCTTGGCAACGCCGCCATCGACACGCCGAATCTCGACCGCCTCGTGACTCGGGGAACCTCTTTCTCCCGTGCTTATGCGGGCTATCCGATCTGCCATGTGAGCCGTGCGCAGATCCTCACCGGCACCCCGGCCTTCAAAGCGTTGCCAAAATATCCTGGCGGCGCGATTGATCCCACCCTCGCCACGCTCGGCGGCACGCTGCTAAAGGCTGGCTATCACACCTGCTACACGGGCAAATGGCACAACGACGGCCATCCCAAACAGCGCGGCTACACCACCACAAGCGGCCTTTATTCCAGCGGCGGCGGCAAGGGCGTGACGCAACCGGACATCGACGATCGTGGACGCCCGCTCACGGGGTATCGCGGATGGACATTCAAGGATGAAACCAATCAGGCCGAACTCGGCAAAGGCGTCGGCCTTCAGCCCGACAACAGCCGGCACATCGCCGATGGTGCCATTCATACGGTCAAGACAGCACCACAGGACAAACCGCTCTTCCTGCATGTGAACTTCGCTTTTCCCCACGATCCACGCCAGTGGCCGGCTGGCATGAAGGACAGATATGCTGCCGCAAAAATGCCGCTGCCGGCCAATTTTGCCCCGAAGCATCCCTTTGATCACGGCAACATCGACGGGCGCGATGAACGGCTGCTGCCGACGCCGCGCACCCCCGGCGATGTGCGTGAGGAACTCGCCATTTACTATGCCATGATCACGGATCTCGACGCGCAACTCGGCCGCATTCTCGCTGCGCTGCCAGCGCCTGATGACACGATCATTATCTTTACCAGCGACCAAGGGCTGGCGCTCGGCAGCCATGGGCTGATCGGCAAACAAAACGAGTATGAGCACAGCATTCGCAGCCCGCTGATCATCTGCGGCCCCGGTCTGCCGAAGAATGAACGCAGCGCTGCGTTGGTGAACCTGAGCGATCTTTTCCCCACGCTTTGCGAACTCAGCGGGACCGCGATTCCATCCAGCGTGCAGTCCAAGAGCCTCGCGCCGCTTTTGCGGCAGCAAACCGACCGTGCACATGATTTCGTCACCGGCGTTTTCACCGATACTCAGCGCATGATTTGCGATGAGCGCTGGAAGTTTGTGCTGTACCCGAAGGTGGGAAGGGAGCAGCTCTTTGATTTGCAGACCGACCCCGATGAGCTGCACGACCTCAGCGGAGATCCTGCTCACAAGACGACACGGAACGACCTGAAAGGCCGGCTGGAGAACTGGCGGCGAGAGCAGGGTGATCCGGATTTATGATTCGGCATAATCTCCGCCGTGCGCCTGAATCCTTGTCCGCTTCTGTCGTGCTCACGGACGCGCCTCCCACCGACGATGGCTTTCTTTTCCGGCATCGGGCATCCGATCCAGCCACGCAAGCCGAACAGGGCCAGATGACCGCCTTCAATGCGCTCTATACCGGTCTTCATGCAATGAGGTGCTGTCTGGTGGCGTTTGGCTGTCATCCATGAAGCCGCTCATTTTCCTCGCCGCAGCTGTTGTTTCCATTCACGCCTCTGACTGGCCGCAGTTTCGAGGTCTCACCGCCGACGGTGTCACCACGGACACTAATCTGCCGCTGACGTGGAGTGAGAAGGAGAATCTCGTCTGGCGCACGAAACTGCCGGGGCCTGGTTCATCGAGCCCGGTCATCAGCAGCGGCAAGGTCTTCCTCACCTGCTACAGCGGCTACGGCATCGATGTGAAGAATCCTGGCGACATGAAGAACCTGAAACGCCACGCCTTGTGCCTGGACAGACAGTCCGGCAAGATTCTTTGGAATCATGAGATTGCGACGGATTTGCCGAACAAGCCCTTCACCGGGAGCTACATCACCACACATGGCTACGCATCGAGCTCGGCTGTCACGGATGGCAAAAGCGTGTTCTTTTTCATGGGAAACGCTGGCTTGTTTGCCTACACCGTCGATGGCAAACCAGTCTGGAATGTCAGCGTCGGTGAAAAGGCGCACGAATGGGGTGTCGGTTCCTCGCCCATTCTTTATGGAGATCTGCTCATCGTGAATGCGGCGCACGAAAGCAACCAGCTTCTCGCGCTTGATCGCAAAACCGGAAAGACCGTGTGGAGTGTCAGCGGCTTTCCCGCGTCCTGGAACACGCCGGCCCTCGTCAAGGTCAATGGGCATGACGAACTCGTGGTGAACTCGAACGGCAAGCTCCGCGCCTTTGATCCTGCGGACGGCAAGGAACTCTGGTTCTGCAGCAGCATCAAGGCAGCCGAGCTTTGCCCCAGCATCGTCGCGCATGACGGCATCATCTTTGTCCTCGGCCATCCCGGAGGTCAATGCCAGGCCGTGCGCGCCGGTGGCTCGGGCGATGTCAGCGCCACTCACCTGCTTTGGCAGGCGCAAAAGGGCAGCAACGTCGGCTCGCCCGTTTATAAAGACGGGCATCTCTACTTCATCAACGACTCACGCGGCGTCGCCACCTGCCTCGACGCGAAGACCGGTGCCGTGGTTTATGAGCAGCCGCTCGCCTCGCGCCAGAAACGTGACCGCTGGTATTCCACCCCATTGCTCGCGGGAGACCGGCTGTACTGCGTGGGCCGCGAAACCGGCACCTACGTCCTAGCCGCGAAGCCCCGGTTCGAACTTCTCGCCACCAACGTTATCGCAGACGACACCAGCATCACCAACGCCAGCCCCGGGGTCAGCGACGGTCAGATTTTCCTGCGCTCAAATCAATACGCCTATTGCTTCGGGAGGCAGTAAAATTCAAGGTCTCCTGTTTCCTTCCTCTCATGAAATGCCTTGCCCTTCTTTCCTTGCTCCTTGCAGCGACTCTTCACGCGCAGACTCCCGCTAAAACGAAAGCGCCTGATGCGGTGGACAAGCTCGGAGCTAACCTCAAACCCTCGCGCATCCTCGTTTACAAGAAAATCGCAGGCCGTGAACTGGAGATGCACGTGTTTGGGCCTCAAGGATTCAAAGCGGGCGACCAGCGGGCCTGCTACCTGATCATCCACGGCGGTGGCTGGACGGGTGGTGCCCCGCCGCGCATGTATCCATTCGCCGCGCACTACGCGAAGCTCGGCCTTGTGGGCATCAGCATGCAGTACCGTCTGCACAGCGCGAAGACGGGCGTGAGCGTTTTTGATTGCGTGAAGGATGCGCGCTCCGCTGTGCGCTACATCCGCGCCCATGCGTCTGAGCTGGGCATCGATCCGCAGAGGATCATCGTCAGCGGCGGTTCGGCAGGTGGCCACCTCGCCGCCGCCACGGCTCTTTTTGACAACGTGAATGAAGACAGCGATGACCTCAAGGTCTCACCTGTCCCAAACGCGCTGGTGCTGCTCTTTCCCGTGATCGACACCTCCAAGGAGGGCTATGGAAACGCGAAGATCGGCGAGCGCTGGGAGGAGCTGTCCCCTGTAAATCACGTGCGCGCAGGCCTGCCACCCACGATCATCTTCCACGGCACCGGCGATACTGTCACGCCCTTTGCAGGGGCCAAGGCCTTTCATGACGCCATGCTGAAGGCGGGCAACCGCTGCGAACTCGACATCAACGAAGGCGGCGCCCATGGCTACCTCATGCGCAGCAAGCCGCTCTATGACGACACGATGCAGAAGACGGATGTGTTTCTGAAGTCGCTCGGGCTGCTGCAGTGAGGAAGTGAATCAGAGCTGCGGGCTCACTCCTCGATCCACACGGGCGTTCCCTCTGGGACGAGACCAAAGAGCTCAATCATCTCCTGATTGCGCAGGCGTACGCAGCCGTGACTGGCGGGGCGGCCGATGGATACTTCATCGTTGGTACCGTGAATGTAGATGTAGCGCTGGTAGGTGTTGGCATTGCGTGGCTCGGTGCCATGCAGCCAGAGAATGCGTGTGAGTACGAGATCGGATTTTGTTTCGATTCCGGGCGACCAGCGACCGACGGGCTGGCGCGCTTTGAAAATGGTGCCGCTCTCCGCGCCATCGCCGTGCTTTTCCATCACCACAAAGCGGCCCAGCGGTGTCTTGTTGCTACCTTCGGTGAAGCCGATACCAAATTTTGATGTACTGCAGGCCCACTCGCGTATCAGACGCATGTCATCAAACAAACGCAGTCTTTGCGTGCCGATGCTGACTTCGAGGTGTGGATGGGTGAGGTTCATGGGGATTGAATGATCGACTGCACGCGAGAACTTGGTTTCATAGCATCAGCAGGCAGGATTGCAGAAATCAAAAAATGAATTTGACGGATTAGACCGATTGGTCTATTCGTTCCATTATCATGAGTGACCGAACAACCAAAGAACGCATTTTCGACGCAGCCGAAGGGCTGATGCTCGAGAAGAGCTTTCATTCGGTTGGGCTGACGGAGATTCTTGAAGCCGTGAAGGTGCCCAAGGGCTCGTTCTACCACCACTTCAAATCCAAGGAACAGTTTGGCGTGGATATGCTGAAACACTACGTCGCCGATGCCACCGCCTACAAAACACAGATGTTGCTCTCTGCCACGCCTGAGCCAGATCCGCTGCGAAGGCTTCTCAGTTTTTGTGAAGGCACGATCTGCCGCGTGCTCGAAACCAAGGGAAAATGCCCATGTTTGGTGCTCAAACTCGCTGCTGAAGTCGCTGATATGAGCGAACCGATGCGCGAGGTGCTTGCGGCAGGAAATCGTGAAGCTATCGCCATTCTGGAGCAGGTGCTGCAGGAAGGTATTGAGAAAGAGAAGATCGCCAAGACTGTCCGCCCTGCCGAAATGGCCCCCATCATTCATGACCTCTGGAATGGAGCCATGCAGCGCTCTGCTATCTGCCGCGACGCGACGCCTCCGCGCGACGCACTGAATTTTATCCGCACACAGCTCACCCCCTGATTTTCTTTTTGGTCGCTTATAAACCGACCGGTCTATTTTTAAACCCGACACCCCTATGAAACCCATCGCGCTCACCACCGAAACCTTCGACGCCACCCTCTCCAGCACTGACCAGCCCGTCCTTGTGGACTTCTGGGCGGAGTGGTGCGGCCCCTGCAAAATGATGTCGCCCATCCTCGACCAGCTTGCCACCGAGCAGGCGGGACGAGCCACCATCGCCAAGGTGGATGTGGACGCCTTCCCTGACCTCCAGGCCCGCTTCGGCATCCGCGCCATCCCGACACTCATCGTGTTCAAAAACGGCCAGCCTGTGAACACCATCACAGGAGTGAAAAGCAAGGGCTTCCTCGAAGCCGCACTCGTCGCCTGATTTTTCAATCTCCCCAAGATCAAACACATACACACACCATGTCCATCGACCTTACCCAACGTCCCCCACGCAGCCCACGCGTCCGCCTCGGCGGTTACGTGCTCCTGCCACGCATGCTCGACAAATGCCGCGCTGAAATCGCCGGTAAAAATGGCGAGTATCACTACAACTGCCCGCTCGATCAGCGCTTTCTCAGTTTCACGGGCATCGACCACGAAGCCCTGAAAAGTGAAGTGTCCAAGGATCTCGGCGATGCAGCGGTCTTCTCTTGGATCGAAACGAGCGCCCTGCACAAACGCAGCGACTACGAGATCTCCCACTGGAGCGAATTCCGTGAAGCTGCCGTGCCTAGCGATAACGAAAGCCGCGAATACATCAGCGCGCAAATTGCCAAAGCAGGCGGGAGCGCACGTGAAGACATTGGCACGTGGTTCGACTTTCTCGATTTCGACGATCACGTCTCCTTTGGCGGCAAAGCCTGATCCAATCTCTCCCAAATCTCTAATCACACTCTCAACACCCTATTCTCATGCAAACCTCATTCCAAAACAAAGTCGTCCTCATCACAGGAGCCACCAGCGGTATCGGCAAAACCAGCGCTCTCGCCTTCGCCAAGGCCGGAGCTAAAGTCATCGTCAGTGGTCGCCGTGAGGCCGAAGGCCAGGCGGTCGTGACTGAAATCAAAGCTGCGGGTGGTGAAGCCACCTTCGTGAAAGCTGATGTGGCCGTGGAGGCTGACGTTGAGGCTCTCGTGGCTAAAACGGTGGAAACGTATGGCCGCATCGATGTCGCCTTCAACAATGCTGGCATCGAACTCACCGGGCCCATCGTGGACGTAGTCGAGGCCGACTATCGCCGCACTTTTGACATCAATGTGTGGGGCGCGATCACCTCGATGAAGCATGAGATTCCTGTGATGCTGAAGCAGGGTGGTGGTGTGATCATCAATACGAGCAGCGTCGCCGGGCATGTCGGGATGGCGGGAGCCAGCGTCTATGTCGCCAGCAAGCATGCTGTGGAAGGCCTGACCAAAGCCGCTGCGCTGGAATATGCCAAACAGGGCATCCGGGTGAACGCCGTGGCACCTGCTGCGATCGAAACCGACATGATGAACCGCTTCACCGGCGGTGGGAATGAAGAAGCGCTCGCCTACATGCGCTCACTGCATCCCGTGGGCCGCCTAGGCCGCTCCGAGGAGATCGCCAATGCAGTGCTGTTCCTCGCCAGCGACGCTGCCTCCTTCATCACCGGCACTTCGCTGAATGTGGACGGTGGCCTCCTCGCGCAGTAACATCCGTGCGTCATGACCCAGCTCGAAACCATCCGCGAAATGTACCGCGCCATGCGCGCAGGTGATGACGCCGCCTTCACCGCGCTCTGCACCGACGACCTTGTCTGGCAGCAGAGCGCGGGGTTCCCCGGCGGCTCAACTTGGCACGGTGCCGCCGCTGTGATTGAGAATGTCTTCCGTGCCAATGCCAAACGCTGGACGGGATTCGCCTTCAATGAAGAAGAAATGTTTGCCACAGAGGACCGTGTCGTTGTGCTCGGACATTACAGCGGGGCCTCACCTGCGACGGGGAAAGCTATGCGTACGGCGGTGGCGCATGTGTATGATATGAGAGAGGGCAAGATCGCGCGGTTTCGGATGTTTGCGGACACGCAGCCGATGTGGCGGGCGATGGAGGCGTAGAGGCTTTTGCCTCACTGGCGACCTGCTAGATACTCTTTGAGTCGCGGGTTTAGCTGTTCGGCCAAGATGCCGTGATACCATGGCGAGCGGATCTGCCAGATGATGACGAGGACGGTGATGGGCAATTGAAACAGCAGGGGCGAGAGCCAGTCGAGTGAGCCGAGTGCCAGATGCGCGGCGACATTGAGGACGAATGCTGAAGCCCAGAGCAGTTCCCAACGACGCCAGACGAGGAAGACATTGCAGAAGAGGAAGAAGTGGCCGAGGGCGGCGGGGACGATCCACGCGAGCGGGAAGTCGAGGGCGTGAAGCCAGCAGGACAGGCCCAACCCTGCGGCAAGAATGAGCGCATCCCCAATCGAGCAACGGAAACCGTGACGACGCGGAGTTGAAGATGAATCCGTCATGATTTTTGGAGCAACTGTTCGTAGCGCAGGCGATCCGCCTCGGCAAAGCAGCAGAAGATGATCTGTTGCAGGGATGAAGGTGTGGCGAGAAATGCGCGCACGGTTTCGACGGCGATCTGGGCGGCCTGATCTGGCGGGAAGTGGTAGATGCCGGTGGAGATGCAGGGGAAGGCGATGCTGGTGAGGTTGTGCTCTGCTGCGATTCGCAGGGAGTTGGCATAGCATGAGCGCAGCAACTCCGGCTCGCCATGGGTGCCGCCATGCCAGACGGGGCCAACGGTGTGAATGACGTGCCGGGCTTTGAGCCGATAGCCTTGGGTTATCTTGGCCTGTCCGGTTTCGCAGCCATCGAGGCCCATGCATTCACGGGTCAGTTCCTCGCCTGCCGCACGATGGATCGAGCCGTCCACACCGCCACCACCGAGGAGGGAGGAGTTGGCGGCGTTGACGATGGCATCCACGTCGAGGGTGGTGATGTCGGCCTGGATGGCTTGCAGGATGGCGTTCATGGGAATCGAAGGAAGGTCGGCGTGCCAGTTGTTATGTCTGGCGTCATTGGCATTCTAGATCGAGAGGCTCGCGAGACTTCAGACACAGTGGAGGAATACCCTCATGTCCTACTCGAAGTGTCACTATCCCACCGACGATGGCGCAGTTGGTATCACAGTCGCCATCACCTTCGAGTGTGTTGACCAAGGCTTCGTAATAGTTGTCGAGATGACGAATCGCGCACCAGATGGCAAAGGGCACTGTGTCAGGCGCCGTGACGAGAAAACCGGAGCCAAGAATTCGCGCAGCATTTTCGGCTGACATTTCCAACGGCACGAGTCGTGCCTTGCGAATGCCTTCGTGGGTTTCTCCAGTGGGTGTGTGCTCCAAAACAGCCTCCCAAGTGGCTTGGCGGGCATCATCTAGAGACGATAATCTTGTATTCCACGCCATCGCCGCCGCCAGTGATACCGCGACGCTGCCAGCTATTCCTTCCGCATGGGCATGTGTCACCACCGATGACTGATAACTCTCCGAAACGACTTTCCCGAGGTTATCTGCAAACCACGCACCTAACGGGGCGGAACGCATGGCACTGCCATTGCCCTTCGAGCCACGTCCGCTGAATGCCGCCATCGAAGTCTCTCGCCAATTCGCTCCGCGGGCGATCTCTTCCAACTGCATCCGTGCGCCTCTACCATAACCTCGACCGGTATCATCCTGATAGCGCCGTGCAAAACGATGCGCCAGAGAATCTGCCGCGATTTGACCATGGTCACTCAGCTCCTCAACGATGGCCATTGCCATCTGAGTGTCATCCGTATGCCACCACGGGCCGGGAGGCAGGCCATCGCGCTCAATGACGCGCCTGGCACTGCGAGCACAAGTCGAAAGCATCTGTCCGAAGGCATCACCGAGTGAGAGGCCGTCAAGGGACAGCAGGGCGCGCTGGAGACTGAGGTCGCGATTCGAATGAGTCGTGTGATTCATGGTTCCGAAAGGGATTTCCCAAATTGGCTGAACAACGTTCTGAGATCTTCCTGCCTTGGCAATGCAGCGAGCCAGTCTGCTGGAATCGCCTCCACTCCGTAAAACACGCCAGCGAGTCCGCCGGCCACACAGCCGGTGGTGTCAGTGTCGTCGCCGAGGTTTACGGCTTTAAGAACGCAGTCAGAAAAGCTGTTGGTGGTGAGCAGGCACCAGATCGAGGCGGTGAGTGTGTCTATGACGTAGCCGCCCGATTCAATGCGCCGTTCGGAGGTCGAGGCAAAATCGTCCCTCATTACTGCTGCGAAGTGCGGAAATTCGCCGCTGCGTTCGTAGCTTCCGGCAAAACATGCCTGCGCCTGGCGCAAAGCGTCTTCACGTGTGAGTCCTCCCAGAAGAGCGCGCGCTATGAAGCCAAAGAACACGCACGCCATCTTTGAACGTGCATGGCCATGGGTGATGGCCGAGGCCCGTTCAAGGCGTGTGATGAAGGTGTCCTCGTCTATCTGGAAACTGGCAAGTACTACAGGCAGGATGCGCATGAGCGAGCCGTTGCCGTTGTCATACGGATCACGTCCTCCGGCCTCCCCTGCCGGGGTGCCCAGGCTGATACGATCGAGTGCATTGCGTGTGGCATTGCCAATGTCGAACACAAGGCCGTGAGCGGCCCACAAGCCGGTATCAAACCAGCGCAGAAAGCGCTCGCCCATGTCTTACGGATCGAAGCCTTTCTGAGCAAGACTTTCCACAGCACAAAGCAGCAGAGAGCCGTCGTCTGACCAAGTCCCGGCGGGTTGACAATGCATGCCTCGGGCTCGCATGCCCGTCACGGGATCGTCTTTGCGACTAGACCTGGGAGCGAACTCGACGGGGACGCCAAGAGCATCGCCGACGAGTGAGCCGTAGAGACCGCCGAGGATGTGTTTAGTTGTATTCATATTTCGAAAAGGAATCCCTTCTTTTTGAGGCGCTCGTATTTCACGGGGTCGAAGCGGAAGAGCTGGGCGGGGCGGTGGGGGCCTTCGCGGTGTTGTTCTTTGAGGGGGATGAGGAGGTCGTGGCTGAGGACTTTTTTGCGGAAGTTGCGTTTGTCGATGTCGGTGCCGAGGACGCTTTCGTAGAGGCGTTGGAGCTGGGTG
This sequence comes from Prosthecobacter sp., assembly GCF_029946185.1. Lineage (GTDB taxonomy): Bacteria > Verrucomicrobiota > Verrucomicrobiia > Verrucomicrobiales > Verrucomicrobiaceae > Prosthecobacter. Next base: position 24,604 of record NZ_JAQSEA010000121.1, on the reverse strand, counting down.
AGGGTGAACTTGGGGGGGAGGAGCTCGAAGCCGACGGGCTGGTAGGTGAGCTTGCTGCGCAGGAGGGTGAGGGCGGCGGTGAAGATTTCGGCGTGGTCGAAGGCGAGGGCGGGGATGTCGGACACAGGGAACCAGCGGGCTTCGGCGGCGTCTGTGGAGGCGGCGGTGGTGTGAGCGACGGGTTTCGTTAATGCGTAGTAGGCGACGCTGACGACGCGCTCGCGGGGATCGCGGTTGACGGTGCCGAAGGTGTAGAGCTGCTCGAGGAAGAGGTCTTTGAGGCCGGTTTCTTCTTCGAGCTCGCGGCGGGCGGCGGTGTCGAGGGTTTCCTCGAGGCGGACGAAGCCGCCGGGGAGGGCCCAGTGATCTTTGAAGGGCTCCAGGCCACGGCGGATGAGGAGGACCTGGAGTCCCGCTGCGCCGCTGTCGAAGCCGAAGACGACGCAGTCCACGGTGAGGGCTGCGCGAGGGTATTCGTAAGTGTGTTTCACACACGATATATAGTGTTAATATAACACTAAGTCAAAGGGGAGATTTAATGGCCGCAAAAAAACGCAAAAGGCGGAAAAAAGGCTGGGAATTTTCAGAGGGGGTGCGGAGGCGCAGTTGGATCGAGGACGATCTGGGAGGAGGAGTATGGGTAAGAGGAGGAGAAGGATTCTGAAGAGGGAGGGGCGCTGCTTGCCCCTTTACCGGGCCTTGCATCCGGTGGGCGAGGCTTTATTATCGCGGCCCCTTTGAACCAACCCATCGTTAGTAGATTACCATGAGCACCCTGAAGAATGTCGCGATCGTCGGAGCCACAGGCGCTGTGGGCGCGGAGATGATCCGCTGCCTGGAAGAGCGCAAGTTTCCCGTCGGCCAGCTTACCCTCCTTGCCTCCGCACGCAGCGCTGGCAAGAAGCTGAAGTTCAAGGGCGAAGACATCACCATTCAAGAGCTGACCCCGGATTCCTTCAAGGGGATCGACATCGCGCTGTTCAGCGCGGGTGGCGGTATCTCGCGTGATTTTGCGCCGCATGCGGTGAAAGCCGGTGCGGTGGTGGTGGACAATTCCTCCTTCTTCCGTCAGGACCCGAGCGTGCCGCTGGTGGTGCCGGAGATCAATGCTGCGGACGTGAAGTCTCACAAGGGCATCATCGCCAATCCGAACTGCACGACTGCGATCTCGCTGATGGCGCTGTATCCGCTGCATCAGGCGTTTGGTGTGAAGCGGATCTTTGCCTCCAGCTACCAGGCTGTGTCTGGCACGGGAGCGCAGGCGATTGAAGAACTGGCCAACCAGTCCCGCGAATGGGCCAGCGAGAACCGCGCCTGGGATGCCGCGAAGCTGGACAGCAAGCCGCACGTTTATCCGCACCAGATCGCTTTCAATGCCATCCCGCATGTGGATTCCTTCCTCGATTCTGGCTACACCAAGGAGGAGATGAAGATGGAGAACGAGGGCCGCAAGATCATGCACCACGACAAGTTCCGTGCGTCTGTGACCTGTGTGCGCATCCCGGTCTTCCGTGCGCACAGCATCTCGATCAGCGCTGAGTTTGAAAAGCCCATCACGGTGGAAGCGGCGCGTGAAGTGCTCAGCAAGGCTCCGGGTCTGGATGTTCTCGACGATCCTGCGAACAAGCAGTATCCGCTGGCTCTCGACATCGCGGGCCGTGACAACTGTGCCGTCGGCCGCATCCGCATGGATTGCGCGCTGGATAACGGCCTGTGCTTCTGGGTCGTCGGCGACCAGCTCCTCAAAGGTGCGGCGCTGAATGCGGTGCAGATTGCAGAGTGCTTGGTGTAATTGTACAGGACGAGGTCATTGAAACTCGCGCCATCGGCTTGGGCTTATTGATCCATTATTTTTTAGTGTAGGGTTATCCTTCTAGCTGTTGGAAACACCTGTAATGACCGGGGCGGGCTGAAAAGTCCGCCCTGACTTTTTTATGGTTTTTATAAATTTTAGATGACCGGATAAATCGCGAGGCTAAATTATCCGCCCGCGCATGCAGCAACGTCGCTCCACGATCCTGTTCACCATCCTAGTGGTTCTGCCACTGGCTCTGCTGGCGTGGCTGGGAACTTATCTCATTCGGGATGCGGAAAAGCGCACGGAATCCTCCATGCAGGCCATTCTGGCTGAGCGCCTTAGCTCGGCAGATCAACATCTTCTACATGACATGAGGCAGCTTACCGACCGACTCGATGTCTGGGGTGCGCAGAGCATCGGCTCAGCCCGTCTGATGTCCCAGCGGCTGGCCAAGCACCCCTGGATCGCTCAGACTTGGTCATTGAGTGGAGAAGGAGAAACAGTGCCACTTGAGGCATTTGAGGGTTCGGCGGGTTATCAGCCGGGGCCGATTTTTAGCGCTCCCGACCGCATCCAAGCGATTCTGGAAGCTACTAGAAACCCGGACAGCATGCCGCAATTTGTCTCCGTCCTGGAAGATGGTGGCCCGCCGTTTCAGCGTATCTATGTTCCAGGCAAGCTTTCAGCCATTCAACAGCGCTCCTCCCAGTGGATGACCTACATCAAGATGTTTGGCTTCCACATTGACGACCGGCCGGTGCAGTCTGAGCCCCCCATGTCCTGGAGCGGCTGGCATGTGGGTGATTCCGTTTTCATTTACTGGCATCGTTTTGCCGACGGCAGTCTGAGCTGCGCCTTGATGAACCCGCAGATGCTGATGAACTCCCTGTTTCAGCGCCTGCCGCAGCCCGGACTGGCCATTCCTCCCGGGCGCATGATGCTGACTACGGTCAAAGGCATTCCTCTGCACGAATGGGGCAAGAAGCTGCCTGGTTCTGAAAGCCCTCCTGCTGCCCACCGGGCCTGTTCGGAGCCGCTCTCACAATGGGAGATGGCCTACACTCCCGCGAATGAGGAATTTCCGAAGCCTTACCTTTTTCCGATCTTGCTCGGTGTCAGTTCCGGCATTGTGCTCGTGTTTGTGGTCGGGTGGCTCTATTTCCATGAGAGCGCCAGTGAGATCCGTGTGGCGCAGCAGCGCGTGACTTTCGTCAATCAGATCTCACATGAACTGAAGACGCCGCTGACCAATATACGCCTCTACGCCGAAATGGCCGCGCATCGCGCTGAGTCGCAGGGGGACACCATTGCCAAACGCCAGCTGGGTGTGGTGGAGGCTGAAACCTGCCGCTTGGACCGCCTGATCCAAAACGTCCTCAACTACGCGCGCCAACAGCGTGACAAGCTGACCATACAGCCCAAGCCGACAGCGCTGGATCAAAATGTGTCACGCATTGCCGAGTTCTGGAAGCCGCTGCTTGAGAATAAAGGCTTTGAAATAGACACCTCCCTGAACGGGCCAGAGACCGTCATGGCCGACCCGGACGCTATCGAGCAGATCCTCGGCAATCTCATTTCCAACGTCGATAAATACGCCAATCCGGGCAAGTGGATCTCCATTCGTACGGAGCATGACGAGCGCAACGCGCGCATCATTGTGGAGGATCGAGGCCCCGGCATTCCTTCCGGCAAGCGCCGCACGGTTTTCGAGCCTTTTGAACGCCTCCGCTCCGACCTTGCCGAAGGTGTCAGTGGGACTGGCATTGGATTGACCATTTCGCGCGAACTGGCACAGTTGCATGGCGGTTCACTCACGGTCTGTGCTAATTACCGCGAAGGCGCACGCTTCATTCTCACCCTCCCCAACCAGTCATGACCAAAATACTCATCGCCGAAGACGACGACCACACTCGCGATGCGCTGCGCGAAGTGCTCACCATGGAAGGCTACGTAGTCATCCCCGCCAGCGACGGCCTGCAGGCGGTGGATTTTTTCCGCGCTGAAAGTCCCGACTTCGTCTGCCTGGATGTCATGATGCCCGGCCTGAACGGCTATGAGGTCTGCAAACAGATCCGCCGTCAGGATGAAAAGGTGCCCATCCTCTTTCTCACGGCGAAGGCCGAGGAGATCGACACTGTCCTGGGACTTGAACTCGGTGCGGATGATTACATGACCAAGCCGTTTGGTGTGAAGGAGATCATCGCCCGCATCCGCGCCATCTTGCGCCGCACGGCTTCGCGTGGCGGCGGCAGGACGGACGATGATTTCACCATGGACGATCTGCGGATCGTGCCCACGGAACTGCGCGCCTATCGTGAGAAGCTGGAATTGGCCCTGAGTCCACGCGATGTGAAAGTGCTGCGGCTTCTGTATGAACGGCGGGGCAAGGTCATCGACCGCAACACCCTAGCCGACGAAGTCTGGGGCGTGGATTACTTCCCGGAAAGCCGCGCGCTGGACCAGCACATCTCGCAACTGCGCAAACGCATCGAGAAAGACCCGGCCCAGCCGCGCATCATCCGCACCGTTCATGGCGCAGGCTATCGTTTTGAATGACGCCCCATTCTGTCTGCGTAGAATGACGCTTCCATTGATTTGCTGCGCTCGCCCTATGGGCACCTTTCGGTAGTCTGTCTCGCGATCGCCCGGCTTGTCATTTCGCTTTTCATCATTCTTCATACTTTCCCATGCTCACCTTCGACGCCCACCTCGACCTCAGTCTCAACGCCCTCGGCGGCTTCAACCGCGACCTGCGCCTTTCCGCGCATGAGATTCGCCGTCGTGAGTCGGGCATGACCGGCAAAGGCCGTGCCCGCGGCACCACCGCCTTTCCCGACATGCGGCGTGGCAGGGTGGGCATCTGCGTCGCCACGCAGCTCGCGGGTTGCATGCCGGGTCCATCGCCCATCGCCGGGTGGATGTCAGCGGAGCAGGCGTGGGCGGAAACACAGGGCCAGCTGGCATGGTATCGTGCCATGGAGGAAGTCGGCGAGATGCGCCAGATCACCAATCTGCGCGAGCTCGACGAAATGTTGGCTCTTTGGAACAACACCTCGATTCCCGATGACGAAAAAGCCATCGGCTATATCCTCAGCCTTGAGGGTGCCGACTCCATCCGTACCGTAGGACATCTCGAAAGAGCCTGGGAACAGGGGCTGCGTGCGATGGGGCCGGCGCACTATGGCGTATGTCGTTACGCTCTGGGTCACGATCAAGTCGGAGGCCTGCCCGCCGCTGGCAAAGTGTTGATCAAGGAAATGGACCGGCTGGGGATGATCCTCGACGTCACGCATCTCAGTGATGAATGCTTCTGGCAGGCGCTCGACATTCATCAGGGGACCGTCTGGGCCAGCCACAGCAACTGCCGCGCTCTCGTCCCAGATCCACGTCAGTTTTCCGATGATCAGCTCACAGCCCTCATCGCACGCGGCGGTGTTGTGGGTGCTGCTCTCGATGCATGGATGATGGTTCCGGAATGGGTGCGTGGCAAGACGACCCCGAAGGAAGCGGGCCTCAAGCTCGAAGTCATCTGCGACCACATCGACCACGTCTGCCAGCTCGCGGGCAACGCTTTGCACAGCGGCATCGGTACGGACCTCGATGGCGGCTACGGCACGGAGCAGACGCCGGAGGATCTGGACACCATTGCTGACCTTTCACGCATCCCTGCCATGCTCAAAAAACGAGGCTATAAAGATGAAGATATCGCCAACATCATGCATGGCAATTATCTCCGCCTGCTGCGTGAAGCCTGGGCGGAGTGATGGCGCGCGGCGGCCTCAGTTGCAGCGGAGTTGTTTTACCCCCGGCTCCAGTTCCTCCACGGTGAACTTCACCGGCAGGAATTGCTCGATTAGTGCCATGTTCGTTCGGGAGTGATCGGTGATCGACAGTGTGTGAAACACGCCACCTCCTGCCAGGGCCATTGGCAGCAGCAGTTGATCCGCGAGGTGTGCGCCCACGGGTGCAGGCGAGGCGAGGTAGGAACGCAGGCCTTTCGCCGCGCCGGTCGCCACGCTTTCTGCGGACTTCCCCATCTGCGCGATGCCACTGCTGATTTCACACACGTTGGCAAAACGCGCCCCCAGCAGAATCGTATTGCCCGGGCCGGAGCTGTCATTTGCATAGCGGAGTTCGATTTGGTTCACCGGCCACTCCAAGATTTGGGAGGCCACGCTGATTTCACGCTCCGCGATGTCTCGATGCAGATGCGCATGGAGAACACGCCCAAACGTCTCCACAGCTTCGCCGCGCTCGATGAGTTTCAGCTTCTTCCATTTCTTGATGGGATCAATTTTCGCTGTGATCACGCCGCCGCCTGCTTGCATGAATCCATGACGCTCTAGGGACGCCGTGGCCTGCACGCCCATGCGTTGAATCACCGGCAGATAGCATTGCTCGATGAACTCGAACGGAGGTGCCATGGGATTGTGTGTGCCGCCTTCGATGCGGACCTTGCTCGCGCCATTGGCGTGCAGCAAAGCAGGGAGCAGGGTCTGCAACACGAGAGTGGTGCTGCCGCCTGAACCGATGGCGAAGGAGTAATCTCCGCCCATGATTTTGCCGGGGCTGAAGACGAGTTCCACCGAGCCGAGTTCAGCACCATCGACGCTTGCGCCGCAAACTTCTGCCGCTGCCTTCACGCAGGTGAGATGCTGACGCATCAGGCCCGGCTTCGGGCGCTTGCCTCGGATGTTGGTCATGCGAAACGTCTGTCCGGTGATAAGCGCCAAGGAGAGTGATGAGCGCAGGAGTTGCCCACCACCGGAGTCGCCGGAAATTTGGAGTGTGGGGGAAGATTTCATGTTTGTTTGACGTTCGAAATTGAACTAAGATAAAAAAATGAAAATGATGCAGACCGACGCTCAGCGCCTCAGCCATGAAGATCGGCTGCGCATCAGACGAATCGTCGAAACACAGGTTCCGATGAACGATGAAGATTGGAAGCGGCAGGTCTCAGCCCACGCGAAGGCAGGTCGCGACACCAAGTCTGCCCTGCCGCTCTGGAGGCGATGGACGAACCTCTTCCATTGAAGCAAGTCCCATTGCCGCCAGGATTTGGCTCGGCTCGGGGATCTGAGCATGAAGTTTGGTTCGTGCAGGGTGAAAGCCATGTGATCAAAGCCACCCATGCAGGTGAATTTGGTCGTGTTTTTGGCCCGAAACAGTTCGCCAGCCTCCCCGAATATTTAGCGCGCGTTGCTCTCACCAATGAGGTCTTCGGTTTGGATTGGGAGATTCTCGGTGTCCATGGCGAAGGGCGGCGCCTGCGGGTGGTAAGCCGCCAGCCGGTCATTCGAGGTCGAGCCGCCACGCTGGCAGAGATTCGAGAGTTCATGGTGTGTCGTGGGTTTGTGTTGCATCGCACTCGCTTTGGCGACGCTTGGTATCGGAAGGACGACAACTTGCTCGTGTCGGATGCTGAGCCGAACAATGTACTGGCGACAGACAATGGCTTGGTGCCGATTGATGTGCTGGTGTGCAAGCCATCGAATGAACTGCAATCTCAGTCAGGCATTGTAAGATGATCACCAAGTATTTCGCTGCGCCGACAAGTATTCGCTCACCGCGCTTGCCACTCCCCCAAGAAAGCGCGTCGAGATCTCCATCGCCTCCACAAGTGTGGACAGATTGATATGGCTGAGTTCAGTCAAATTACCCTGAAGTTTCTTATCAAAAGGATACCGAAAGGCAAGACTGCCTGGATCTGCCCCATGAAACCAAGCTACAACTTCCCGTAGTATTAGTGCCGCTTCGGGGAATGGCAGTTCAGGCCACACAGCATTCATAATGGCTTCAATTTCAGTCCAGAGTGATTGGATTTCATGGCTTCGACACAACTCCTCTACCCTTGCTTTTTCTCCAAGTAGCCGACGTCCATCCCAAACAATTTGCTTGAAGCTCAATTCGAGCGAGTGGCGATACAAGAAGCAGATTGGATGTATAGCGAGGTCTTTATAAAACCCTTCTTCACCAATGTGCTTCGACAGCATTTCCGCAGCTTCGCCATAGGAGTACGCCAGGATGTTAAAGTTACGTTGGGGAGTAATGCTGGCAATCGCATCCCCAGGTCTGATTTTAGTGATATGATTCTTGAAGTCGGTTGCGTTCATGATGACCGGTTTTGTGTTTTAATTATTCAATCATCCGCCTCCGCTGCGTCTTTGATGACAAAGCGGGCTTTGAGTTTGCAGACCTGCTGGGCGAGACCGGCGGCTTCGACGCTGCGGAGGACTTCTTTGAAATCCTTGTAGGCGTTGGGGGCTTCGTCGATTGGGTATTGGCGGGCATTGTAGAGGATGTCGTGGGTTTCGAAGTCGGCATCGACACTCTTTTGATCGAGCGTACGAGCCGCGGCTTTGCGACCCATGCAGCGGCCGGCACCGTGGTTCACGCTGTAGCAGCTTTTCACGGCATCGGGTTTCGCGACCATGATCACGGAGCCATCGCGCGGATTTCCGGGCAGGAGGATGGGGTGACCGGTGTTGGCGAAAGGGGTGTCTTTGAGGGCGTGGTGCCCACCGGGGAAGGCACGAGTGGCGCCCTTTCGGTGGACCCAGGCGAGCTGGTTATCGACCACTTCCTGACGAGCGATGTTGTGGCTGATGAAGTACACGAGCTCACCCGTCGTCCCTGGCAGCACTTCTTGGAAGGCTTCCAGCACGAGGGCATTGATGAGCATGTGGTTCACGGTGGCGAAGTTCGCCCCGAGCGCCATGTCATCGAGATACGCGTCCGCCTCGGGAGTTCCGAGCGGTGCATAGACGAGCTGTTTGTCATCGGCAGGAAAGGACAGTCCCCAGGTGCGGAAGAAACCTTCCAGCGCCTTGAACTGACGCTGCGCCAGGATGTTTCCGAACCCGCGTGATCCGCAGTGGCTCAAGAAGGCGACGTGATTGTCGCGCAGACCGAAAACTTCGGCGGTGGAACGCATGGCGGCGTCATCGGCAAGCTGCACGATCTCGCACTCACCGAAGTGGTTGCCACCGCCGTAGGAGCCGAGTTGCATCATCTTGTTTTCAAATCCGGCGAAGCCGTTGAACGAGCGCATTTTTTCCAGACGCTCGTGCAGCGTGGAGACGTTGCCATCGTGGCCGAGGTGCGCGCTGTCTTCGCAGCGAAGCGCCCACTCCGGCGGGATGCCGAGTGCTTCGCACACACTCTTGCTTGCGCCTTCGGTGCACACCTGCACACCGAGATCGACGGACACGCGGCGCGATTTTTTCGCCTCGCGCTGGCCACGGCCTGCGCCGGTGGGAGTACGTGTTAAAATGGCGTCGATGAGCTGGCGGCGGATCGCTTTGTCCATGATCGCGTCGGCAGGGATGTTCATCTGCAGCAGCGACATGGAGCACTTGATGTCCACGCCGACCGGGCCTGGATAGATGTGGGTTGGCGAAACCATCACGCAGCCGACCGGTGCGCCGTAACCGGAGTGCGCGTCGGGATTGAGCACGAGATCTGTCACGCCCGGAGCCGAGCGCGAGTTGAGCGCCTGCTCGATGCAGGAGGCGTCAAAGCCAGAACGGATGGCCTCGGTACCGATCACGGTGATCGGTTTACCGGCGTTGTTGCGGGCAGGCAGGATGGCTTCAGCTTCGGCGGTGATGTGGAATGGTGAGGTGGACATAAAAAGGTATCGATGGTTGGAAGCACCTGCTTGCGCATGCAACAGGGGCAGGAGGTTTTGATTACGACTTCATTGCAGCATGCAGCTTCTCGCTATCGGTCAGCCCCAGCACCAGCGTGTTGCCGACACTGGTTCCGATTTCCTGAATCGTTTGCAGGTAACGGAGCGAGAGGAGTTCGGGGTTGTCGCGCATGAGTTTGGCGGCGTTGGCGAGGCTGCGGAGGGCGGCGGTTTCGGAGCGGGCTTTTTCGAGCACGGCGCTGGATTCCTGGCGCTGCTGAAGCACGGCCATGTAGCTGCGCTTCAGTTCGGCGGGGAGCATGACATCGCGGATATCGATACGGTCCACTTTGAGACCGAGTGCAGCGGCGCGATCTGCGATGAGCGGCAGGAGCCTGGCCCCGTGTCCACTTTTCAGCTGGAGAAAGGCCTCGGCATTTTCAGCGGCGACGATTTGGCGCAGGGCGAGCTGGATTTCGACATAGAGCACCGCCAAAGGATCAGCGGAGGCGCGGTGCATGGTCAGCGCATCCGCCACGCGATACACGGCGACGACGCTGAGTTTCACCGCAACCTGATCGGCGGTGAGGAGTTCCTGGCCTTGGATGAGGATCATCTGTTCGCGGGTATCCACGCGCTTCACCTCATGCCCAGCGGTCCAGAAGCGATGCTTGCCCGAAGTAAGCACGCCGAGGTGGGAGCCGTTGCGAAAATGCAGGGCGATTTCGTGATCATGAATCACGAAGCTGAAACTAGGAGCGGGTTGAAAGATGGTGATGAAAGAGGTCATCGAGATTGGGATGGATGTGTGTTGGTTTTGAAAAATGATTCCCGCCCGGATGGCTGGCGGCTGATGACGGGAACTGCCTGGCTGCCCGCTCGCGGCGGCCTTCGCCGCGAGTGCCTGACAGCTCGCAAAGTCACCGAGCCGTTGTGTCCGCCCACCGCTTTCACGGCAGGCGTTCACCCCGGCCATCCGGGAAGAAAAAATGGGGGATCGAACCCCAGGATGTTAGTCCTTTACCAGAGGATCGCCCTCCTCACCGATGCGCAGCTCCCATTGGCACATCGCCGCTGGTCACCGCATGGAGTTGGAGAACGGGATATACTAATGCTAGTGGCGTGCCAATACCTGGCACGGGAGGGGCTGATGAGGCTGGAAGCCTTGTAGAATCAGGGAAAGAAAAAATTTAGTGTGTTTTATCGATGTTCGCCACACTTGATATTTTTGCTTTATTTTATCCTTTTGGATAGTTATTTATCCGTAATGCCAGCCAGCAACCCAACCACAGTCTTTGGATTCCTCGGATCGAACTTGGATCGTGCGGCGGGGCCGGAACGATGGTCCAAATGGCGGCCTACGGTGGCGATGTGTCAGCAGGAGGATTTGCTGATTGCGCGGCTGGAACTGCTGGCGGAGCCGAAGTTTGCGGATCTGGCGCGGCAGGTGAAAGCGGACATCAAGAAGGTGTCGCCTGAAACAGAGGTGGTGGTGCATGAGTTTGCGCTGAAGGATCCGTGGGATTTGCAGGAGGTGTATGAACGGCTCTATGATTTCGTGCGTGGCTACAGCTTTGATCCGGAGAGGGCGGACTACTTGATCCATCTCACGACGGGAACGCATGTGGCGCAGATCTGCTGGTTCCTGCTGAATGAGGCGAACTTCATCCCGGCACGGCTGCTGCAAACTTCGCCCTCACGCGAAGGCGGACGCGATGCGAAGGCGTCGGGGCGCTATGAGATCATTGATCTTGATCTGTCGAAGTATGACCGGCTCTCCACGCGCTTTGCGCAGGAGCAGGAGCGCACGCTGGATTTCCTGAAGAGCGGCATCGCCACGAAAAGCAAGGGCTTCAACAAGCTGATCGAGCAGATCGAACTTGTGGCGGTCAATTCGAAGGCTCCCATTCTCATCATGGGGCCGACGGGTGCGGGCAAATCCATGCTGGGCAGCCGCATCTACGATCTGCGGCGGTCACGCGCTGGCCTCAGCGGCAAATTCGTTGAAGTGAACTGCGCCACACTGCGTGGAGATCAGGCGATGTCGGCGTTGTTTGGTCATAAGCGCGGATCATTCACGGGGGCGCAGTCGGACAGGCCGGGACTGCTGAAGGAGGCGGACAAGGGGCTGATTTTTCTGGATGAGATCGGCGAGCTGGGACTGGATGAGCAGGCGATGCTGCTGCGGGCGCTCGAAGACAAGACCTTCCTGCCGCTGGGCGCTGACAAGGCTGTGCAGAGTGACTTTCAACTCATCGCGGGAACGAATCGTGATCTGCGGGTGCAGGTGGCTCATGGGAAATTTCGCGATGATTTGCTCGCGCGCATCAACCTATGGACTTTCACGCTGCCGAGTCTCGCCGAGCGCCGCGAAGACATTGCTGCGAACCTTGATTTCGAGTTGGATCGTTATGCTAAGTCGCATCGGCGGCAGGTGCGCATGAACAAGGAGGCGCGCGAGGCCTTCCTCAAATTTGCGCGCAGTCCCGAAGCGAAATGGAGCGCCAATTTCCGCGACCTGAATGCGGCGGTGACGCGCATGGCGACGCTGGCCCCGAAGGGGAGAATCACGGTGGGGTGCGTGGAGACGGAGGCTGCACGTTTGCGCGAAGGATGGCGGGATGCTGGTGCTTCAGCATCAGGCGGAGAATGCGCGGTGCTGACGGAGGCACAGAGAGCGGAGATTGATCCGTTTGATCTGGCTCAGCTCGACTTTGTTTTGCAGGTCTGTCGAGAAAGCAAGACGCTCTCGGATGCCGGACGCAAGCTGTTCGCGGTTTCGCGGGCCAAGCGTTCGAAGATGAACGATGCGGATCGGCTGAAGAAGTATCTGGCGCGCTTTAAACTGAGCTGGGATCAGTTGAGGACGTGATGACGCGGCTTACCGCAGTTCCTGCGGCTCACGCGATTTCAAGACTTCGTACTTGGTGAGTTCCCGCCACTGGCCTTTTTGCAGGTTGCCGAGGACGAGCATGCCGATTTTGACGCGGACGAGGCGGAGGACTTCGATGTTGAAGGCTTCGAGCAGGCGGCGGATGTGGCGGTTGCGGCCTTCATCGAGGACGACTTCCAGCCAGATGTTCTTTTCGCCGGCACGGAGGATTTTGATGACTTTGGCGGAGAGGTGGTCACCTAGCTCCTCGTCAACGACTCCCAGTCTGATCTGCGCGAGGCGCTTCTCGTCGAGGGTGCCGCTGATTTGAACGTGATAGGTTTTGTCGAGATGGGTGTCGGGATTGGTGATGGTGTCGGCCCAAGCGTTGTCATTGGTGAAAAGCAGCATGCCTTCACTGGCTTTGTCCAGCCGGCCCACAGGGGAGAGGTGCGGGAGCTTGGAATTCTCGAAGCAGGAGAACACGGTCTCGCGGCCGAGTTCGTCCGAGGCGCTGGTGACGAGGCCGCGCGGCTTGTTGAGCATGACGTAGAGACGCGGTGCCTGATTGATGCTGACGTCATCCATGATGATGACGTCCTTTTTGAGCACCACGGGGAACTCCGGATTCTTCCGCACGACGAGGTTTACCTTCACCTTGCCCATACGGATCAGTTCGGTGGCACGGCTGCGTGAGCAGAAGCCGAGCTTTGACATGGCGCGGGCGAGGCCGGTACGGGTGGGGGGTGGCTGGGGAGGCATTAATGCATGTATTAGCGCATCTGCGGCTGCTTTGCCGGTGGAATTTGTTAGTGAATAAGCATGGACAGTAGGAAGAGGGTAAAGACTGCTTCAGTTCCTTCGTATCTTGAACCGAACTTCTATGATTTCACGATGCGCAATCGCGCTGCTCTTTTCTCTATTGGCGTGCCTCACGCTGGCCTCCCCTACTTGCGGAGCAACGATTGATGCCATCACCTTCGCCGCCGAGCCTGGGAAACTGTTTCTACCGGTGAATGAAGCCCTCGATGAGTTGAAATGGCCTGTAGGGCGAGATGAAATGGGCAGGGTCTTGCTGCTGAATGAACTGGGATTACGAGCAGGCTCACTGCGCACGCTGACGGACGGCACTGAACTGGTCAGCCTGGATCTCCTGGCTGAGGCCGGAGCACAGGTGTCGCCAATGGATGAAGAAGGTCGTGTGAAAGTAGGAGGTTTGTTTCGTGGATTCACGTTGAAGGCCGGGGCACAGCGAGTGGTGGTCAGCCTCAAGAATCAGCAGCTTCAGGGATGGCAGGGAGATCGTTTGGTGCTTCAAACCCACATCAGTTCCGGCCGCGATGGGCGCACGCCAGCGGGTGAATTCCGCGCCGGGCCATTCCGCACGCGCATGCATCATTCCAGCCTCTATCACAATGCACCGATGCCATGGAGCGTGCAGATCAATGGCAACGTCTTCATTCATGGGTTCACCAGTGTTCCCGATTACCCTGCCTCCCATGGCTGCATTCGAGTGCCACTGACAGACGGTAATCCGGCGAAGTTCTTCTACGAATGGGTGCTCAACGGTTCTCCGGTGAGTGTAACAAAAGATTAACCTCGCGACCTCGGTTTCAAATCGCGCTCGATATCCTCGCGGTCGACACGATTGCGCGCTTTGATTTTGTGATCGCGTTTGTTGCGGCGTTCGACGGTCATCTGGCGTTTTTTGCGCTGTTTGCGCAGCTTGGATATTTCATCCTCCAGCTTGAGATAGCCTTCGTAGCGCTCGGCATCGAGGGTTCCAGCCTCCACGGCAGTGCGGATGGCGCAGCCGGCATCGGTGCCGTGCTTGCAGTCGTGGTATTTGCACTGCCCGGCGAGTTTCTCGATGTCGGCAAAGCGTTCGCGTAGCGTGGTCTCATTCGTCCACATCTGCACCTCTTTGATGCCGGGATTGTCGATGAGGATGCCACCTTTATCGAGCACGAGCAGTTCGCGCGCGGTGGTGGTGTGGCGGCCTTTGCCGGTGACTTCGTTCACTTCATCCACCCACTGCCAGTCCTCACCGAGCAGCAGATTGACGAACGCGGACTTGCCGACGCCACTGGAACCAATCACGGCCACGCTCTGACCGCGCTTGAGGTAGTCTTTCAGTACTTTGAGCCCCTTGCGTTTCTTGACGCTGGTCACATGCACGTCGGCATCCGCATTCAGTGCACGGATCGCCTCGGCGGCCTCTTGATTTTGCTTGTCGGGATAAAGGTCGGACTTGTTGACCAAGACGACCGCCTTCGCACCGCTGCGGGCGATGAGGGTGAAGTAGCGCTCCATGCGGCGCAGACTGTAGTCCGGCCCGGCATCGGTAACGACGATGACTGCGTTTACGTTTGCGGCGATGACTTGTTCCTCTGCGCTGAAACCGGAGGCTTTGCGTGAGAAGCAGGTCTGGCGCGGCAGGCGGGCACGAATGATGTTGTCACCGTTTTCGCCGCCAACTTCCAGCGCCACCCAATCCCCCACGGCAGGAAGTTCGGCATCGGTTTCAGCATCGTGATAAACTTTGCCGCCCAGAATGACCTCAAATTCATCGAAGCCGTTCGTGCCGTCTTCAAGCAGCGCGCCGTAGCTGATCTTGTTGTCGCGGATCAGGCGCGCGGGTTTCCAGCCCTGCTCGCGAAACGGCTCGAAGTGTTTCGCGAAGAACTCGTTCCAACCCAGATCGATGAGACTTAGCGACGCCATTGGTACATCCAGCGTTCAGAAATGACTTTCTTCTCGTCTTTCAACTCCATCATCATTTCCAAGAGGTTGGAAGTCTCAGGGATGTCGAGCTTGAAGAAGGCTCGCCAGCCGCCGGTCTCGCTGTTGCGCATCACGCGCTTGTCCAGGATTTTGGCTTCCCCACTGCTAAGAACCACATCGATTTCAGGTGTCCAGTCCTTGGGTTTGGCCGCACCGTTATCCACACCTTTGGCAAAATCGACGACGTAAAGGTGATCATCTGCGTCCATCACAAAGCCACGCCGGGTGCTGATGACTCTGCACAAAGCGCCGGGCAGGTGTTGATCGAGCCAGTGCAGCTTGTATTCGACTTTGAGCGGCTCAGCAGGCGTTGCGGGCAGAATATCCGGTTTCCACATCGCCACGATGTTGTCCCAGGTTTCTTCGCCGCTGGACAGTTCGACGAGCGTCACCGCGCCTTTGCCAAATCCGCTCACCGGCTCCACCCACACCGCGGGACGGCGATGGTAGTTGGCTTCGAGGTCCTGGAAGTTGTTGAAGTCACGGTCCCGTTCCGCGAGGCCGAAGCCCTTGAGCTTGTCCGTTTCAAAAATGCTCAAGCGCAAGTCCCGACTCACATCAAGCGGACGCCAGATGGACGGCCCGTCTTTGATTTCGACCTGCAAACCGTCCGAGTCATGCACCTCGGGCCGGAAATCATAGGGTTTCGGATGCGAGTTCTCGCCAAACCAGAACATGCTCGAAAACGGTGCGATGCCCAGCATCTTCACCGGCTTGCGCAGATGCAGCGTGGCCTTGATCCTCATCTCTGTGCTGATTCCGGGGGTGGATTCAATCTCATACGCGCCGGTGATGCTCGGCCCATTGAGCAGCGCGAGCAATTTGAAGGACTTTTCTCCTGCTTTTGGCTGCTTAAACCAGAAATGCGTGAAGTCAGGAAACTCTTCCGGTGCACCGCCGATGGTGTTCACCGCCACCCCGCGTGCAGAGATGCCGTAGCCGAGCTGAGTGGTCACCGCACGGTAGTAGCTGGCTCCCATGAACACCATGAACTCGAAGGGGCGCTTGATCAGGGAGTCCGGCGCCAGCACGCGGAAGCCGGCGTACCCCACAGGATTTTTTGCATTCGCCGGGATTTTGAGGTCGCCGTATTCGAAATGACTGCGGTCAAAGGGGACATCGACAGTCTGGGGTTCCTTGATGTTGTAAAAGACGACGGGCTTTTTGAACATCCAGCCGGGATGGAAGAACTCGACATGAAACGCATCGCCCTGGTCGGCAAACAACGCCTTGTCGCCTAGGAAGCGGATCTGCCGATGACCATCGTATTTCAACCCCTCGAAGAACGGATCCAGATTCTGCGTCGGTGCCTGATAGGGCTGCAGTGCCAGTTGTGCAGCCACTTTTTCGAGATCGGCAAAGCCCTTGACCGATTCCAAGGCGATCTGGGCCAAGCTCGGCGATGCGGAAAGAACCAGAGCGGCAAACGGGAGGATGAATTTCATGCGGGAGGGGTGTGCTAGGATGCAGCACGCAGGGTGCCAGTCAACCGGTGTAGCAGGAAGCTCTTGCCAAAGGCGCGGTCAGGCGTTGCATCTTCTCCGCATGCCCCCTGCCCCCACCGCGAAGCCGCTGACAGTCATTCTGTTCAATTCCGCCTACATGCTCACAGCCGTCATTGGGGCCATTGTCCAAGGCAACAGCGAGTTCATTTTCTACATTGTGGTCATGCTCCTACTGATCGGGGTCATGAGCGCGGTCCATCGAAGCGTGGGGCTCACGACACCGCTGCTGTGGGCCTTTTCGTTGTGGGGATTCGCCCACATGGCTGGCGGCCTGTGCCCCCTTCCCTCCGGCTGGCCTTACAATGGTGACCAGGCGGTGCTCTACAGTGCCTGGATCATGCCGCATTGGCTGAAATATGACCAAATCGTCCATGCTTACGGCTTTGCTGTCACCACCTGGCTCTGCTGGCACCTTTTGAGCAAGGCCCTGCGTCAGCCTGATGGCAGCGCTGTGCGCCCAACTTTCGGCATGCTCACCCTATGTGCGGCTGGCGGCATGGGTTTCGGTGCGTTGAATGAAGTCATCGAGTTCATCGCCGTGTTGACGATACCCAATACCAACGTGGGCGGCTACGAGAACACCGGCTGGGATCTCGTTGCCAATTTCGTGGGGGCGACCCTCGCGGCGGTGATCATCCGCTGCCGCAGCGGAATCACCCGCTGATCTTCAGCTCGCGAAACAAGTGCCGAGACCCCAGAACCTGTCTTTGGACAGCTCAGTGGTGGACGTTTCTTCGAGCAGCGTCTGAGGTTCTGCGCTCTGGATGTCACCCCAGAGAACTCCGAGCAGCACCAAGAGGGAACAGATGCATTTCATGAGAAGCAGCCGTTTATGGCTTTGCCTCACCGCTGATCTTGAGATTGCGCACTTTCACGGACTTCCCCGCTGCCAGCCAGCTGCGAGACTTCGGCGTCGCGAGAAAAGCATGCTGGGCGCGCAGTTCCTGGCCGTCGAGATTGGCGGCCATCTGATCGCCCTGCCATTCGACGCGCAGCTTGTGCCACTCGTTGGGTTTCACTGTCATCGGCAGTTTGGCAATGGTGTGAGAGGGCTTCACCGAATCTTCTGCGATGCTCAGACCCGCAGCGCCAACGACAACCCGGCCCACATGCTTGTCGGAATCACAACCGACGAGGAAGCTGCCCGGGCCTTCGATCAAAAACTCCACTTCAATTGTGGCGCTTGCCAGGCCTACTTTGTGATGCAGCACGGGGATGTGCTTCTGCTCCGGCAGATCCAGCACGCTCAGCACCCCGTCCTGCGGAGTCCACTTCCCTTTGGCAATGCTGAAGCTGGCGTCCAGCGGTGCCTTGAAATCAGGCGTGGCAACGACCGGTAAAACATGATCGTGCAACAGTGGTTTGGCTTCCCCCGATAAAGCCGCTGAGACGAGGGAGAGTGCGAAAGTAGCGGCGAGAAAACGACGGAGATTCATGGGGCGGCCTTTGAAGGAGAAGATTTTAATAAGATCACAATAGAGCTTCTCAGGAGCAAACGTCGTTGACCACATTTTCTAGCGGCTCATTGCGCACGGCGGCGAGTGCAATGCGGGCGGAGGTGCTGCGCATTTCGATCTTGCTCTCCACGCTGCAAAACGCCGCGTGGCAGGTGACGATGAGATTTGGCGTGGCGGCTTCTTCGGCGGTGCGCAGGGGTTCATCTTCGATGACATCGAGTCCGGCGCCAGCAATTCGGCCTTCGCGCAGTGCAGCGAGGATGGCGGCCTTCTTGATGACGCTGCCACGCGCTGTGTTCACGACAAAGGCGGAAGGCTTGAGCAGTGCCAGTTCCCGCTCGGCGATGAGGTGATGCGTTTCCTGATTCAACGGGCAATGCAGCGAGAGGACGTCGGTTTGCGCGAGGAGTTCGTCGAGCGTGCGGATGCGGGCGATGCCGACGGCCTTGTCGGCGCCATTGGGAAGATAGGGATCATAGAAAATCACACGAAAGCCGAGTGCCTTCGCACGCAGCGCGGTTGCGGTGCCAATGCGGCCAAGGCCAACAATGCCGAAGGTGAGGGTGCTGATACGGCGGAGTTTTGGGGTGATACAGATGTGCCAGCCGAGTTGCTTTGCTTCGGCATCCAGCGGCATGATTTGACGGCACAACGCCATGGCGAGCGCGATGGCGTGGTCGGCGACTTCTTCGGTGCCGTAGTCGGGTACATTGCACACGGCGATACCGCGCTCGCGTGCGGCAACGACATCCACGCTGTCAAAGCCTACGCCATTGCGAATGATGGCGCGGCAGTGCTGAAGCTTCGCGATGCCGTTGGCCGTGAGTGGCATGTTGTGCCAGATAATGATGGCGTCTGCGGTGGTGACTTCATCCGTCAAATCGGCGTCGGTTTCGCAGAGTGTGCGCGTGATGCGTGCGACGGCGCCGATAATCTGGCGCTCGATGGCGGACTCGGGATCACCCTGCGGAGAGGTGGTCCAGTCGATGATGGCGATGTGGGGTTGGGACATGTAAAAATGAGGACTGGGCTATGCGAGAATATCTTTGATGACGTGCCCGTGCACGTCGGTGAGACGGCGCTGGATGCCGTTGTGGTAGAAGCTGAGTTTTTCGTGATCGATACCGAGCTGGTGCAACGCGGTGGCGTGGAGATCGTAGCAGTAGGCGGGATTTTCTGCGGCTTTGGAACCGAGATCGTCAGTGCTACCATACGCCGTTCCGCCCTGAACCCCGCCACCGGCCATCCAGGCAGTGAAGGCACCGGGATTGTGATCGCGCCCTTTGCCTTGTGCGGCAGGCTGGCGACCAAACTCGCTGGTGCAGATGACGAGTGTGCTGTCGAGCATGCCGCGTGATTTCAAATCGCGCAGCAGGGCCGCAGCGCCAGTGTCGAGCACCTGGCCCCAGTAGCCGTGGTCACGCACGAGGTCTTCGTGGCGGTCCCAGTTCGGGCGGATTTTTTTTGCGGTGGTGTTTTCTGCGCCGCAGTAGATCTGCACGAAGCGCACGCCACGCTCGACCAGCCTGCGCGCAAGAAGGCACTGCCGGCCAAATGGGCCGATGTCCTCGTGATCGAGCTGGTAGAGCTGTTTGGTGACATCGGTTTCGCCACGCAGGTCGGTAACTTCCGGTGCGCTGAGTTGCAGGCGAGCGGCGAGTTCATAGGCCGCGATGCGGGCTTCGAGCTCCGTGTTGCCCGCACGCTCGGCGGCATGTGCGCGGTTGAGGTTTTGTAAAAACTCACGGCTGGTCTGTTCGGTATCGCCTCGCAGTTGAGCGAAGCTTTTGGGCGGAAACAGATCGGCGATGGGCGGCTTTTCGGCATCAGTCTGCAAGGTCGTTCCTTGATGCACGGCGGGAAGAAAGCCCGCGCCCCAATTGATCACTCCCCCGGGTGGCAGGCCGCGCTGATCAGGGAGCACGACGAAGGCGGGCAGGTTCTCGCTCTCGCTGCCGAGACCGTACGTGACCCAGGCCCCCATGCTGGGAAAACCGGGCAGGATGAAGCCGGTGTTGGCCATGAACATCGCCGGTCCATGCAGCGCGCTCTTGCTCTGCATCGAGTGAATGAAGGCCATGTCATCGACACAAGTCGCGAGCTGAGGGAAGAGATCGCTGATCCAGCGTCCGCACTGGCCGTGCTGACGAAACGGCCAGTAGCTGCCCTGGCAGTTGCCCGGTTTTGACGCGAAGAACTGCATCTTGCCATCGGGGTCGAAGGGTTTGCCACTGCGCTTGGCCAGTTCCGGCTTGTAGTCCCACGAGTCCACATGGCTGAGTCCGCCGGGGCAGAAAATCTGGATCACTGAACGTGCCTTGGCCGGCAAAGGCGGACGTCTCGCTGCGAGCGGATTCGTCGCGGCCCGAGCGTCTTCTTCCAACATGGAGGCGAGTGCGATGCCGCCGAAGCCGCTGCCGATTTTTTGGAGAAAGTCGCGGCGTGTGGGACTGGAGAAATGATTGCTCATGGTGGTGTGATTCAGCGAATCCAAATGCCTTTGCCGGTGCCTCCTTTGGGCGTGGTCTTGGGGTAGTCGGGGTTGGGCTTCAGTTCGATGACGTGAACGACTTGCTTGATGGGCAAATCGGCTGATGTCTCGTGAATGCGAACGCCCGAGACGCTCAGGTTGCGCATGGTGCAGTCGAGGTCGGGAGAGAAGATTTCGGTCCAGGTAGCCGGGGCGTCCGACTTGTGTTTGTAGGTCTGCGATTTCGGGCCGAGTTCGATGAGGTGGAAATCTGCGGCGAGCGGGAAGTTAAGCTTCACGTCGCGCACGGCCAGGCCGTCGATGTTGGCATGCACCTGAATGCTGCCGGGGCGGCTCAAGGTGAGGTTTTCGAAGACGATTCTGCGCAGCGTGCCGATGCCAACGCTGGCGTCGTTGTCACGCCCTACTTCGAGGTTGGGCTGGTCGTAGAGCTTGAAGTCTTGGATGTCGGTGATGTCACGCACCGTGATGTCATGGATGGGACAGTCGAGCGTGGAGCCGTCGCTGAAGCGTTTCACACCGGGGAGCATACGGATGGAATTTGCCGACGGGACGCCATCGGGCGAGCCATGCACATCTTCGATGACGATGTGATGGATGGCCCCAAAGCTAGGCGCGTAGTTTTTCCATTCCCAAGCGTTCAGAGCGACGGTGTCATCATGCGAAACACCGCTCACGCGACGGATAAGCCCTTGGCTGGCCGGGGCATTCACGTGCACTCCGTCGCGACCGTGACGATCCAGCGTGACGCCATCGATGGTAAATTCCTTCACGTTGGCCAAGTGCACTGCGAAGGCCCGGCTCTGACGCACGGTGACGTTGCGCACGGTCACCTTGCGGACGTTGTGAAGAAGGATGACGCCGTGGGTGCCGGGCACGGAATTCTTTTTCGACGATGCGCCACGCAGGTTGCCGTTGTTGTCCTTCACGCCATTGGCCAAGGTCGTCCAAATGCCGCCTTCGATGGTGATGTCGGTGTCGGGCTTGATGTTTTCGGGTACCGGTTGGTCCGCGTATCCGATGATGTGCTCGTTGCGCACCATGCAGGTGTTGCAGCCGGGTTTCAGGCGGATCTCGGCGTCTGGATCCGCCGTGAGTTTCTGGCCGGACTTCAGGATGATAGGCCCATCGAGGTAGTAGGGCTGATTGCGCTTCGGCAAATGGGCAGCATTGTCTTTGTCGAGGGCGGTCTGGATGGCGTCGTTCCAAATTTCCCCGTGGACTTCGCGAGGCCCCGTATCGGGCCAGGATTCAATCCAGGTGGAAGCATGCGCCAACTCGGAATCCACATCAGCGGCAGACAGCGGCGCAAGCAGCCCGAATAGAAATGGAATGATTTTTTTCTTCATTGGGGAAGGGCTGAGTGAATCAGTCGAGGTAAACAAACTCATTCGCATTGATGAGCATGCGGCAGAGGGCGAAGAGACCCTGCTCGGCGACGAGGTGGGTGGAGACGGCGAGTTCTTCGTCTGTGGGGGAACGTTGGAAACAGAGTGCGAAGGCGCGGCGGATGGCAGCGGAGCGTGAGTCTGTTTTGTTTTCAATGAGGGTGGCGAGGCTCCTGGCCTGCTGCAGCATGAACTCATTGTTGCTCAGTGTGAGGGCCTGCAGTGCGGTGGTGGTTTGTGCACGGGCCGGGGTAAAATTAGCGGGATCAGGACAGTCGAGCGTGGACATGAACTGATGCGGCGTGGTGCGCACCACAAAGCGGTAGATGCTGCGACGCAGGAGTTCGGGCTTGTCGGGCGTGATGTAGTCGTAGATGGGCGCATAGGCCTCGGTGTAGTTGAAATCGCGATAGCCGGGGCCGCCCATTGCGGGATTCAAAGTGCCTGCGACACTCAGCACGGCGTCATGCACGGACTCGGCATCCAGGCGGCGCGGATTCTGCCGCCAGAGCAGGCGATTTTGGGCATCCAGACGCCGAGCGGTTTCATTGTGGGAAATGGACTGCTGCCGATACGCGGCGCTCATGACGATGAGCTTGTGCATGTGCTTCACCGACCAGTTGCTACGCAAAAATTCATCGGCCAGCCAGTCGAGGAGTTCAGGATGTGAAGGTTTGTCGCCGCCGAGGCCGAAGTCGCTGGGGGTGGTGGTGATGCCCTGACCGAAGTGATGGTGCCAGAGACGGTTTACAAGCACCCGACTCGTGAGTGGGCTGGCGGGATGAGTGATCCACTCCGCAAGCATACGGCGGCGCTGACCTTCAGGCATGGCGTTCGTGCCGAAATCGATGCTGGCGTGCGGGGCCCAGGCAAATGCACCGGGCTGCACTTCCTGCTGCGGGTCTTCGGGATTGCCACGGCGCTGTACTTGAACCACTGGCGGCTGGGCTTCACTAACGACGGCGTAGACTTTGGCGGGATCAGGCAGGGCTTTGAGCGAGGCGTCCAGATTGACGGCTTGTGCCCGCAAATGTTTCAATTTCTCCTGATCGGCGGCGGTGAGCCTACTGTGCTCCACCTCTGGTACCAGCCGCGCATCCCCCAGAAACAGCAGATCGCTGCTGATGCCATCGCCGCCGTCGGTGGCGATGAGGGTGAGGGTTTTTGCCGTCGCAGGAATGGCGATGTCGAGATGGGTGAATTCATCCTTGCGCATTTTAAGCTTCTGAAATTTGCGCTCAGTATCCACATACACAGTGAAGTCTGCGCGTGAGGCTGCGCCACCTGCATCGGCACCGAAGCCGAGAGCGGCGGTGAAATGCATGAGGCCGAGGCCACTGCTCTCTCGAATCTTTGCGAGATCAAAGGTGATGCCGCTGTTGGCGTGCAACCCGAGGATGGAGTGGTCCTTTTCCGCGTAATCTACGCCGCCGATCTTGGTGCTACGCTGTGCGTTCAGAGGGCCGTTGCGGATCGCATCCCAGGTGTGGCCGCTGGTGGCTGGCAGTCCTTTGACTTCTTGTTTGGCGGCCACTGGCACGGGATTGCGGCCATCTGGCACGAAGACCCACAACACCCGACGCTCAGCGTCCTTCACTTCAGCGGGCCATTCGATGCGTTGCAGGCGGTTCGTCTGAATATCGCGATGGTAGCCTAGTTTGCTGGTCGTCAGATTGCCCGTGCGCAAATCAATGCCTCGTCCTTTGACACCACCGCCCACCATGTCGGCAAGATCGAGGCCTTCACCGGCAAGTTTTGCGATCTGGGCACGCGCCGCCGCCAATTCCTGTGTGAAACGTATCTTTTCACTGGCGATGCGCTTTGCTGCTGCGCCGTCCACCTCGCGGTCTCCGCGCTTCGCTCCGGCAAAGACGGCCCACAAGCGGTAATATTCCTCCTGCTTGATGGGATCGAGTTTGTGATCGTGGCAGCGTGCGCAGTTCACCGTGATGGCCATCGTCGAGGTGATAACCTGCGTGACCATGTCATCTAGATCTCCCGCGCGGGCGGCGCGTCTGAGCATGTCACTCTTGGTTTCCACCTGCCCAACAAAGTCCCACGGCCCGGCGGCGAGAAAGCCGGTGGCAATGACGGCGTGCGGATCATTCGGCGCGATCACATCACCCGCGATCTGTTCGCGGATGAATTGATCGTAAGGCTTGTCGGTGTTGAGCGATTCGATGACGTAGTCTCGATAGCGCCACGCATTCGGGCGCAATTGATCACGCTCAAATCCGTGCGTGTCGGCGTAATGAGCGATGTCGAGCCAGTGCCTCGCCCACCGCTCGCCGTAATGAGTGGAGTGCAGCAGTTCATCCACCAAGCGTTCGTACGCCTTCGGATCCGCATCCTTCATAAACTGCTCCACCCGCTCTGGGGTCGGTGGCAGGCCGACGAGATCGAAGCTCAAACGGCGAATCAAGGTGCGCCGGTCCGACGCAGGGGACATCACGAGATTTTTCTCCGCAAGCTTCGCGTTGATCAGCGAGTCAATGGAGGCGTCTTTAGTCGCTCGCACGGGCTGCACGGCCCAATGCTGGAGGCGCTTGTCCACGACGGCCGCTTTGTCAGCGGCGTTTTCGGGCCATACAGCTCCCGCCTTGATCCACGTCTGCACCAACGCGATCTGCTCCGACGAAAGGGGCTCGCCTTTTGGCGGCATGCGTTCGTCGGCATCGG
>NZ_JAQSEA010000120.1 GCF_029946185.1 Prosthecobacter sp. | reverse complement strand
GCGGCTCCGTTTTGGCAGGCGACACAGCAGACGTGCCATGCACCGTGGTGGTGGTGTGGGTGGTCGGCGGCAGTTGGATGTGAAACTCCTGCCGCAGGTATTCAATCGTTGGTGGCGGTTGGGGGTGGTCTTTGTCGCAGGAAGTGAGTGTGAGCAGGCAGGTGACTGCCAGCCCGTGAAGTGATTTGATTTTCATGTGGGTTCTCCTTTCGGGGTTGAAACGCCGACAGCCCACGCACCCGGTGAAGGGCAGGTGGGCTGTCAGGCGTCGGGTTGGGTGTTGGGATTACGCGGCCTTTTTGAACTTGAGCTGGCCGGTGCTGCAGGCGCTGCGCGGGATGTCATCACGCCGGCCGAGATAAACGGGCTGATACACACAGCCACTCTCTGGGAACGCATACAGGTAGCGCACCTCCACGATGTCATCCTTGGCGGGGACATCGCGGTTGGGTGGAATGGTGACGTTGCCGGCGGGGACCATGCTGCCCTGCTGGAGCAGGGCGAGGCTCACACTACGCTGTTCATTGATCTGGCTCACCAGGAAGGAGGCCGTTTCATAGAACTTGAGTTTGAGTGCATCGCCACCGCTGGCAGGACGCCCCGTGGTGTAGGAGGCATTGTGGTGCTTGAATACGACCCCTTCGGCGTTGTCGGCTTTGAGCTGGTCCAGCAGTGCCGCCTTGGTGGCGGTGTTGCTGGCCGTCTCAGCCATGCCGAGGTGGGCGCTGGAGTGGTCGATGAGGTCGGACAGACTGAGCAGGCGCTCATGGCAGGGCATGGGCCGGTAGTCGGTGCCGTTGAGTTCGAGCAGGTCGAAGGCGATGAACTGTTCGCCGACCAGCTCGCCATCTAGCATGAACTGGCCGTGGAGTGCTTCCACGGCGTTGAGGATGACCTGCGGCAGCGAGACGATCAAACCAGTGCGGTTGATGCCGTCGGTGCCATGGTCGCTGTGGCGGATGAGCAGGCGGCGGCCATCGAACTTCTCTTGCATGATCCATTGGGGATCACGCACCAGCATGACGGCTTCCATCTCTCCGATGGGATTGAGCAACTGCGGCAGGATGCCGGTGGCCTGCTGGGCCTTGTCGCTGTGCTGCCAGGGCGTGCCAGACTCGCCGGGCGTGTAGCCCTTGGCGGTCTTTTCGCGCACCAGCTTGTCATAGATGCCCTTCGCTTTTTGATAGTCTACGGGGGACTGAGTTTTGGTGCCGGTGGTCAGCGCGGAACCGCGCCGCCCGTAGGCGAAGTGGACGACGAAGCCGCCGTCCTTGGGTTGAATGCCCGCCTGATAGATTTTGTCAGACGAGCCTTCACGGAAGTAGAGCGTGATTTGCTCCATGTGTGTTTCTCCTTTCGGTTGGGTGTTGTGGGTTGAAACAAAAAGAGCCGGCCACGGGAGGTGGACGGCTCTGTTTGAAAAATGTTAGCGTTAACTGACCAGGCCTTCTCCTTGAGAAATTAGAGACTTATAGCATGCCTCAATCGTAGCCGATGCCGTGGAAACTCAACGAGATCGACTTGAGCCAAAAGCTTCCATTCGCAATTTGCGGAGTTCCGCAACGCCGAATGAACTACTCAAAATAAATTCCACATTTGCAGCCTCTGTGTTTTGAAAACCGAACGTCCTTAGGAAGTTGGCGTCACCCAAAATTCCGCCGAGGCAGATTGCGATCATGCTGGCTGTGTCCGAAAGCTCAGTTTCGGTCATCTGAATGCTGCTCTCGCGGAGAGCTTGTATCAAGGATTCCCGGCGGGTTGCATCTCGTATTGTGACACATTTGCTGAGCAGCGTCATTAATCCAAACTCGTTGGCAATTGCGGTTTTAAATGAAACAGGGAAGTTTTTGTCTTTTTCTGCGAACAAGCGTTTGCACGCCGTCTGTCTCAGCTCTTGGCCGTTGAAAGAACCGGCCAAGCAAAGATGCACTAAATTTCCTGGATCAGCGATGTCGTCCACGCTTAGGTTGCGACGAGTAGAGTAAATCGCCGATGCAAAATTATCGAAAATTGAATTCGGAAGAAGATCTTCTTCGAGCTTTTTTAGTGCGGGTTTCAGGAGGGAGATTTGACCCGATTGGAGTGCCAAATTCAAATCGTGTTTAATGAATCTCATCAGGCTGGTCCCATCTTTAAACGTCATGGATTCCAGTTGTGAGGAACTCAAATTAGACGCGATTTTATCCACGGCTATGACTTCCTTAATGAGCGAACTCCCATTAAGGTCGATGATGTTTCTGACGACGATCTCGCGAATCTTTTCGATTGAAATGGCCGTTACCTGATTGGCCATAGCAGAATCCACAACCGCAGTCCTCAGCGATATTTCATCTCGAAAGATATAATTCGGCGGGCATTCAAGTGGGGGATTTTGAGCGGCCGCATTTTTTGTTTTGGAGAGAGTGGATTCGATTGCTGAGTTGATGCGGATTTGGGAACCGGGGTTCAAGTTTTCTGATTTAACCCACTCTCTAGCAACAGAAGGTGAAAAAGAACTTTCAAGGGAATTACGATCCAGCACGGCGTATAATGAAGCACTGAGGGCAGCGGCCACCGCTGTATTTCCAGAGGAAATATTGGTGGCGGCCAATCGATCAACGTTTTTGATTTTTTCGAGGACGTTCTTTTTGGCGTTGTCTCGAACTGAGATTGCTTGCTGACGAATTCTCTTCGCGTCGTCGATGTAGATCGATGCCTGCCTGGGTTGGGGTCCGGTCAAACTGCTTCCCACTGTAACGGCGTGGTTTGCAGCAGCCTCTTTTTTCCTGGCCTGCGTTTCCGCATCTTTGATCTGATTTTCTGCATTTGCCAAATCAGTTTCCATTTTGAAAAGCTCATTAATTGCAACCGCGAGTTCGTAAATGGTTTTATCTCCTTGGAAGGAGTTCTTGTACAAAACGCCAAGGCTTTGGACCGCTGCTGTAGCATCAGCCGTTGTTGGAGGCGTCTGCTTCCGCAACGGTTTCAACGATTCGATCACTGCTTGCGATGCCAATGGGGTGCTTGCTTGTGCAACTGCAAATTGGTGAGTGAACACCGAAATCGACAGAAGCAGACGGAAATATACGGAATTCATATCTTTCGCTGTTGTGGGTTCGATTGCCACACCTCCAATGAGGAGGTGTGCGTGTTTCTACACTACCGATGGGTGAGTGTAAAGGGAACAGCTCGCCTCCTATGCTTGCGGTCGAATGGAAAGCCCGACCCTCAAACGCCTTTTGGCGAGATTGAAGCAGTTGCGAACGCAACTGGGGCTGACTCAGGAGGAATTCGCGGACAAATTCGGTTTGTCGTACAAGTATTATCAGGCGGTTGAGGCAGGCAGGAAAAAGGATCTTCGCTTGTCCACGTTGGATCGTCTTGCGGCTATCCACGGTTTGGAGGCATGGCAATTGCTCCTCCCAATTCAAGTCAAACCTCCGGCTAAAGCAGCTCGTGTTCGCAAGGTGCTGAAAACCAAGGATGTCCGAAAATGAAAGCGGCTCCGGTGGGCATTCCCGGAGCCGCAGGTGTGCTTAGTGCCATCGACGGCACTCGTTGAAGAACTCGCAACTGCCGCACTGCAGGCCAGGCGCGGGCACGAAGTCCTCCATTTCCAGTCCTCGCACGTAGGAGTGGATCATCCGCAGGAGCTTGTCCTGCTGCTCCTGGCTGGCTGGCCCGCTGCGGGTGACAACCAGCTTTGGCGTTTTGAGCCGCACCAGATGATGCAGTTCAATGCCACTCTCCTGCCGGTCGGTCGCCTCGCGGTAGAGCATGGCATACGAGGTCGTCTGCACTTCGGTGAAGTGCAGTACCTTCTCGCCGTCGGGTGTGCGGCTGGTCGTCTTGTAATCGACGATGCAGCCGCCTTTTCTCACCAGATCCAAGATGCCCACGAGCCTGGGCCGTCCATGTCGGGCAAGATCCAGCTCGACCGAGACCTCCACACCCTCGGGGCGCTCATCCAACGGGATGGGCGTATCACGCAGGTAGGATTCCAGTAGGGCGAAAGCACCGGCCTTGGTGCTTTCTTCTTCACCCTCCCAATCCAGCGGCTGTTCCTGCTCGGCATCGAGCCATGCCTGATCGAACACGGTTCGCACCATGTCGCCCATCAGCGGGGCTTTGCGCCATCGGGCGAGGTTCCACTGCTGCAGCACGGCATGCACGATGGTGCCCACCCGCATCGCTGCGGATGGCGGCTTCGGAATGCCGGCGAGGTACCGGAAGTAGAACTTCAGCCGACACGACAACCACGTCCCCAA
>NZ_JAQSEA010000119.1:2702-4268 GCF_029946185.1 Prosthecobacter sp. | reverse complement strand
CCTGCAAACTGGCCATGGACATGTTCAAGCTGAAGAAGGAAGACCTGATGGACCGGGTCGATGACGTGCTGACCGTGGGTCAGTTTTATGAGGAGTCCGCCGGCGCGGGGACGCATATTCTGTTTACGTGAGGGGACAAAGGACTCTCCAGCTAAGAACATCATGGCCGGCATGCAGGAGGCTTTGATCCCGATGAACGCCGAATATTGGCCCCTCACCCGGCCTTTTCCCGGAGACATTTTGGTGCAATGCCGCTTCAGGCGGGGAGAGGAGTGAAGCAAAGTGATCCAGACAGGTTCATCACAGCCTCACCGCACCGTCGGATGCAATCGCAGGCGCATATGTACAGAGCGTTGATTTCTGCCGCGCGGATTTAAAGCTGGCGATTGAGCTGGATGGCGGTCAGCACAGTTTCAAGGAAGGAAAGCGGCACGACAGGGCGGAAGAAGCGTTTTGAAATGCCGGGGCATCGGAACACAGTGGTTTACGAATGTCGATATCTTTCATTCCAGTTCTCCCGGTTCAGTCTGCACCGGTCCCGTGCTTCTTAAAAAGGGCCGGATCTCGGAGCACCTGGAAGAATTCCTCGTGACAGCGTCTCATGTCAGTCGCTGCTTTGGGGATAACAAGCACATCACCAGTCTCGCCCGCTTTCACGGGCGTAAATTCGACAGCCTTTCCACGGAAGCCAGCGCTATGGATCTCGGCTCCCGTCCAGCATTTCGGATCGAAGAGCCAGACTAGTGGCGCACCATCGCCAAGCTGGTTCGCCTGTCCGAGATCAGACTGGATCAGACGTCGCATGTCATCGCAGAAGGCATTCTTTGGAAGCCTCTCAAAATCCTTTGGCACGAAGACGGAGTTCCGGTCCCAGAAGCCACGGCCCCGCCCGCCCCAATCGACATAGCGCGCTTTTTTCGCCACGACATATGCCGCCCAGCCGTCCTTGCCGTTATAGCCGTAGTGACTGACGAGTATGCTGAAAACAACCATGCGACGGGCGATGTCCGGCGCCATTAAAAGCGCATTGGCCGCCGTAGTGAGTGGCCCGCCGCAAATGAGCACCAAGGGTTTCTCCGGCGTGGCTTTCCGCGCTTCCTCTATGATCTTCATGGCACCCGGCGACGGCTTGGGTACCGTCTCCTCGATCCGCCCGCTTGCAGGCGGCCGAAGAACCTCGTCGGAGCCTCTGATGATGTCCGGGATGTTCTTCAAACCGGATTCGCGGGCCAAAGCCAGCGCTTTGTCTGCATCATCGATGCAGCGTTGCATGGGGTACTTGTATCCAACATCCCACTCCCACATGTCACGACTGACGATGTTGGCGCGTAGATTGACTTTGCCGAGACTGGCTCGCGCCCAGAGGTAGTTGTTGTCGAACACATCAAACCACCAGTCGTTGTCATAGATGACCGGATTGTCCGAACCGACACCCGCAAGATGAACCACTCCGTTTGCAAGTTCGTGAGCAGGGGTAACCGCCCATGCATTCGGCAGCAGCAGGACCATCAAAATCATCAGTGTCCGTTTCATGGGAAAAGATCAGGCCAGAATATCACGCACGAC
>NZ_JAQSEA010000119.1:0-2692 GCF_029946185.1 Prosthecobacter sp. | reverse complement strand
TCGGTGAGCCTGTAATCCCGGCCGCCGTGGCGGTAGGTGAGTTTTTCGTGATCGAAGCCGAGCAGGTGGAGGATTGTGGCGTGGAAGTCGTGCACGTGGACTTTATTTTCGACCACGGTTGAGGCTATCTCATCAGTCGCGCCATAAGCGAGCCCGCCTTTAACGCCGCCGCCGGCGAGCCATGAGGAAAAGCATGCGCTGTGATGGCCGCGTCCTTTGGTGCCGTCCACGCCGGGAGTGCGGCCAAATTCAGTGGTCCAGACGACGAGCGTTTCATCAAGCATGCCGCGCTGCTTGAGATCGCGCAACAGACCGGCGACGGGCTGGTCGATGCGTTTGGCTTTGCCCTCGTGCGCGGCCATGTCGGCATGGTCGTCCCAGTTTTTGCTGCTGCTGCCATCGACGACTTCGATGAAGCGCACCCCGCGCTCGGCGAGCCTGCGTGCGACGAGGCACTGCCAGCCGAAGCTTTCGTTGTCGCCGCGTTTGACGCCGTAGAGGTCCATCGTGGCGTCGTTTTCCTTGCCGAGATCGAAGGCTTCCTGCGCCTCAGTCTGCATGTGGAAGGCCGTTTCAAACGTGCGGATGCGCGCTGCCAAATCGGTGTCGTGGGCGCGGGCGCTGAGGTGGCGGTTGTTAAGCACGTCGGCGAGACCCAGCTCAAGCTCCTGAAGACCGCGCTGCTGCGAGCGGCGGTCGAGAT
The DNA here is from genome assembly GCF_029946185.1 of Prosthecobacter sp. Lineage (GTDB taxonomy): Bacteria > Verrucomicrobiota > Verrucomicrobiia > Verrucomicrobiales > Verrucomicrobiaceae > Prosthecobacter. The sequence continues at coordinate 1,989 of NZ_JAQSEA010000119.1, read as the reverse complement.
TGGCGATGGGTTCCTTGCCGCCGACCACGCGCACACCTTGATGATAGGCGGGCAGGAAGTCGTTGTTGAAAATCTGCGTGCCGGCGTAGGGCATCTGCGAAGAGAGCGCGACGAAGGACGGCAGGTTGCTGTTGACGGTGCCGAGGCCGTAGCTGACCCAGGAGCCGATGCTGGGACGCGAGAAGAAAAACGAGCCAGTGTGCATGCCGAGCGTGGCGTTGGCGTGCTCATTGTCATCGCCCTTCATGGAGCGGATGAGGCAGATGTCATCCATCATGTCGCGCAGCTTGGGAAACAAGTCGCTGACCATCGTGCCGCACTGGCCGCCGGGGCGGAATTTCCAGCCGGGCTTCAGCAACACGCGCTGCTGATTCGACAAGCCACCGCCCAATCCCATGGTCTTGCCATCGGCGGCAAAGAGCGCGGGTTTCGGATCAAAGGTGTCCATGTGGGACACCCCGCCGTTGCAGAAGATGAAGATGACGCGTTTCGCTTTGGCCGGAAAATGCGGGCGCTTGGGTGCCAGCGGATCGGCGTTGCCTGCGGCAAGCAGTTCGGAAAGCACGCCGGGCATGAGCAAGGACCCACCGACCATGGAGCGGAGGACTTCGCGGCGGCGAGAAGAATGAGGCAAGTTCATGAGCGGTGAAGGTCAGTCGAGATAAACGAATTCATTGAGGCGGAACAGCGCACGCACATAGGAATGCTGGCTCTCCGAGTCGATTTGGGCGGTGCTCATGCCGTCCTCGCGTAACTGCCGTGTGGCATTGGCGAGGAATGCTTTTCCTGCGGCGATTTCATCGGCCTGCGCAGCCCGTGCGAACAGCAGCTCGTAGGCGCGCTGGATGCGGACGGTGTCATCGCTGGAGAAGGCTTTGAGGCGTTCGGCAAAGCGCCTGGACTGCTCATGCACAAAGGGGTCGTTCAACAAATAGAGAGCCTGCAACGGTGTGGTGCTGGTCGGGCGGGCAGGCGTGCTGGCGGAGGGGTCAGCCCCATCAAAAATGGCGAGATACGGATGCCGCTGAATGCGCTGCGTCATGAGATAGACACTGCGCCTGTTCGTCTCATACACGGCTTTAAAGGCGTTGTGCTGCGTGAAGTTCCACTCGCTCTGCGGCGGGAAGGGATGCGCACCGGCCGGAGTGAGATCAAGGTTGCCGCCGAGTGTGAGCAGCGTGTCGCGGATGCTTTCGGCATCGAGACGGAGGCGCGGAAAACCTGCGAGGAGTTCGTTGGTTGGATCGTGTGCGAGGGCGTCTTCATCGCGTGCTGTGCCGAGCTGGTAGGTGCGCGAAAGCATGATGAGCCGATGCATCGCCTTCACTGACCAGCCACGCTCGCGGAACTGAACTGCGAGGTAGTCGAGCAGTTCAGGATGCGTGGCAGGCTTGCCTTGTTTGCCAAAATCATTTGGAGTGGGGACAATGCCACGGCCAAAATGGTGCTGCCAGATGCGGTTTGCCATCACACGTGCAGGCAGTGGATTATCCCCGGCGAGAATCCACCCGGCAAGCTGCTCACGTCCGCTGGTCTGGCTGTTCGCTGGCAGTTCGGCACCACCGAAGACGGTGAGAAAATGACGCCGCACCGTGTCCCCCGGCTTGGCAGGATCTCCCTTCTGCTGCACCGCCACGTCCTCGCGCTTTTTGGCCTCAGCCACGGCGTAAGCAAATTCAAATGGAAGAGGACTCCTGGCGAAATCCTTCGAGGCTTTCTCAGCGGCAGCAAGTCGGGCCTCCAGAGGTTTCTTTTTGTCGGGCTGGGCCTTCTTTACTTCCTCCTTGAGCGACTTGGCTTCTTTGTCGAGCCGCGATTGTTCTTTCTCTTTGGCGGCTCTCGCAGCCTCGGCTTCCGCGAGCTTGGCTGCGGGTACCAGCGGCACCAGATCGCGTTGTTTCTTGTCCAGCTCGATGCCGGGCCACGGGTAGCGCGTGCTGTGGAAGATGCCGTAGAGCGCGTAGTAGTCCTGCGTGGTGATGGGATCGA
>NZ_JAQSEA010000118.1 GCF_029946185.1 Prosthecobacter sp. | reverse complement strand
TCGGTGACGAGGCGGCCGAGTTCATCGTTGTGATTGGTGAAGTACTGAAACGGAGTTTCCGCCCCCCATTCCTGGCCCATGAAAAGCATTGGCGTTGCCGGAGCTAGCAGCAGCAGGGCGCTGGCCGCGCGATACGCCGCAGGCGTGGTGAGCTGATGCAGGCGCTCACCAAAGGCGCGGTTGCCGACTTGATCGTGATTGCTGATGCATAAGGCAAATTTTTCCGGTGACAGGTGGTCGCCTGCGCCGCCACGTGCCACACCGAGATGCTGGCTCACCTGTCCTCGATAGTGCCAGCCATGCCACAGCTCATCGGCTAGTTCCGTAGCACTCCCTGTGAAGTCTTCCCGGTAGGAGTTATCACCCAATGCCACCTGGATGGAGTGGCAAAAATCATCCGCATACACCGCGTCCATGCCGTGGCCGTCGGTGGCGATCACCGCCGCCAGATTGCGCTCGTCCTCGGCAATGACAAAAGCGCCGCGTTCATGCGCCGCATCCGCGATCTCCGCGAGCAGATGGCGGGATGAGGCATCCAGAATCGCATGCGTGGCATCCAGGCGCAGACCGTCGAAATGAAATTCATCCAGCCAGTAGGCCACGTTGGAAAGAAAATACTCGCGCACCGCCGGGTGCTGGTGACCGTCATAATTGAGCGACGCTCCCCAAGGCGTATGCACTTCATCATTGAAGTAAAAGCGGCTGTAAACGCCAAGGTAGTTCCCATCGGCCCCCAGATGATTGTACACCACATCTTGGACCACCGCGATTCCCTGCTCATGCGCGGCATCCACCAGTGCCCGCAGGTCGTCCGGGGTTCCATAGCAGCGCGCCGGAGCAAACAGGCTCACACCATCGTAGCCCCAGTTCCGGGCACCCGGAAAATCAGCCACCGGCATGATCTGCAGCGCATTGATTCCCAAATCACTCAGATACGGGAGCTTCCCGATGACAGCCAAAAAAGTTCCTTCAGGTGTGAAAGTGCCAATGTGAATTTCGTAAAGCACAAGGTCACGCAGCGGCGGACACTTCCATCCTGAATCCTGCCACGCATAGGCATGAGGATCGACCACCGAAGACACCCCGTGCACGCCATCCGGCTGGGAGCGTGAGGCAGGATCTGGGAACGGTCCGGCACCATCCACCATGTATTGATAGCGATCTCCTGCTACTCCTTGGGTATCCACTCCAGCGTGATAGCCGTCAGCATCCATCGCTAAGATCAGGGTCCGTGCTGTGCCACCCTCAGAGGGTATGATCCGCGCCTCCACATGCCGCCGCTCCGGCGCCCAGATGCGGTAGCGTACTCCGTCCGGGATGATTTCAGCGCCTTGCGGGCGCAATTTGCGCGCCCCACTTTTCATGAGTGCTGTCCTCCGTCAAGAATGCGAGTAATGCCGCGCACCGGAATGGAGAGCCAGTCAGGGCGGTTGTTGAGTTCGTAGCAGACTTCATACACTGCCTTTTCCAGAAGGAAGACATCGAGCAAAACCTTCAGTGTGTTCTCATCCTTCGGCAAAAAGGAGGCACCCTTGGCGGTGGTGAGATAGGCGTCGAGGAAGTTGGCACTGATTTGCTCGACCCAGATTTCCGCCCACTTTTCAAGCTGCTCGGTTTCCTCGGCACGCAGGCCATTCAACGGCGTGAGCGCCGTATGGGCGGCATAATGGAATGAGCGAAGCATGCCCGCGACATCACGCAGGGGTGAGCGCTTGATGCGGCGTTCGCTGAGCGGACGGGCGGGCTCGCCCTCAAAGTCGATGATGATAAAATCACGGCCTGTATTCAGCACCTGGCCGAGATGGTAGTCGCCGTGATGCCGGATGCGGGTGGCCGTGATCTTGTGATCCAGCATGCCCGCCTGACGGCTGAGAATTTCCTCTTCTCGGCTAAGCAACCCAGCAGCCACTTCACGATACTGGTCCGGAAGATCCGCGAGTTTGAGCTTTAACAACTGACTCATTCGCCGGGTGCCGGAGCGCATGGACTGATAGAGTGAGCGCTGGTAGTGACCAGTAAACTCCTCCGGTGAAAAATCCGGGTCATCACAGTCCGCCGCCAGTGCGAGATGCATCTGAGCCGTGCGCTCGCCAAGCTGACGAACGCGCTCAGGATAGACGCCGCCGACGATCTCGTCGATGAGCGCAGGGGGGATGAATTCGCAGGCATCCTCCTTGGGCTGCGCCAGCAGATGTTCATGCGTCAGCACGCGCTCATAGTAGCGACCCAGTGCATTCAGCGTGTAGCTCCAAGCATCGCCTTCATTTGGCACATTCGCCACAAGCAATGCCAGCACCCGTGGCTCCGCGCCTTGAACCCGGTGCTCAATAGCTCCGCAGTAGGCTGGAACATTCGGGAACTTCTGGCGCTCGCTGAGGAAGCGCAAAAGTTCGGCATCAGGATTCCGGCCGACTTCCGGCTTGCGGTAGAGCTTGAGGAAAAAGCGGTTGTCATAAATGACCGCAGAGTTGCTTTGTTCCGCGCGCAGCGCACGTGACGGCAGCGGCAGGGCTATCTCCGCAGCCTGCGCCTTGAGACCATCACTACAGGTGCCTACCAGCTCGCCTGTAGCACCGCGCAGATGCTTTTCGCCGAGAATGATCTCGAACAATGCAGAACGGAAATTTTCGTCGTCGAGGGCGTCAAACAACACGCCCTCACCTTCGGGGGAGGCAAAGCGTGCCACGACAGACTCGGAGGCGTTGCCGGCAACAGCTAGTTGCAGCGGCATGAGGTACACTTCCGGAGTGAGCTTAAAATAATTGACCTGGAGGAAGGCCAGACGGCCAGCGTCACCTCCGAGAGTGGTGTGGCCAAGAGACAAGGCTTCCTTCACCTCCACGCTGCGCAAGGCATGCGCTTTGCCGCCGAACCAGCGGCAGTGCTGCAAGCAATCTGGCAGCATGCGGTCAGTGAACAAGTGGCTGCGCAGTGCCTCCAGCGCATTGGCCCATGTGGGCGGCTGTTCAACCAACGGTGGCGTGAAATCCGCACCGATGCGCAGCGGATCAGCGTTTGCCTCCAAGGTCAGCCAGAGATAATCGTGCGGCCCCATGGTGAGGAAATAGGGGGTGGCGGCAATGACGGGAAACTGATTGTGACTGAAGACCTCCTTGGGGCGAAGTCCCTGCCAGCGGGCGAGATCAAGCTCCACCGCCTGCGCAAATCGGGACAGATTGGCGACCACAAGGATTTTTTCATCCTCGAACTCCTTCACAAAAGCGAGCACGCGCGGATTGTCCGAGTGCAGGAACTCCATGCTGCCACGGCCAAAGGCCTTGAAACGCTGGCGCATGGCCACGATGCGGCGTGTCCACCACAACAATGAGGAAGGATTGCGCTCCTGCGTCTCCACATTGACGGCTTCGTAATGATATTCCGAATCGATGATGACCGGGAAATAAAGCTGCTGAGCGTTCGCACGGGAGAAGCCCGCGTTGCGGTCCATGCTCCACTGCATCGGCGTGCGCACTCCATTGCGATCACCGAGGTAGATGTTGTCACCCATGCCGATTTCGTCGCCATAGTAAATGATCGGCGTGCCCGTCAGGGAGAGCAGGAGCACATTGAGCAGCTCGATCTTGCGGCGGCTGTTGCGTAGCAGAGGCGCCAGGCGACGGCGGATGCCGAGGTTGATGCGCGCACGCTGGTCCGCCGCATAGACGTGGTACATATAGTCGCGCTCCTCGTCCGTAACCATTTCGAGGGTCAGCTCATCGTGGTTGCGCAAGAACATGGCCCACTGGGAATTCGCGGGAATGGCGGGCGTCTGCTCAAGGATGTCGATGATGGGAAAACGATCCTCCATCTGCAGCGCCATGAAGAGGCGCGGCATGACCGGGAAGTGGAAGGCCATGGAGCATTCGTCTCCGTTTTTGCCAAAGTAGGCCACAGCGTCTTCCGGCCACATGTTTGCCTCTGCAAGCAGCATGCGATTGGGAAAGTTGCTGTCGATGTGCGCGCGCAACCGGCGAAGGATCGCATGCGTTTCGGGCAGGTTTTCGCAATTCGTGCCGTCCCGTTCGATCAAGTAAGGCACAGCATCCAGACGCAGGCCGTCCACCCCCATGCTGAGCCAGAAATCGATGGTCTTGAACATCACCTTTTCCACCTCGGGGTTGTCCCAGTTCAAGTCCGGCTGATGCGCGTAGAAGCGGTGCCAGTAATAGGCATTGGCGAGCGGATCCCAGGCCCAGTTAGACTGCTCGAAGTCCTTGAAGATGATGCGTGCTTCACGGTAGGGCTCCGGCGTATCACTCCAAACGTAAAAATCACGCTCAGGGGAGCCGGGTTTGGCACGGCGCGCGCTCTGAAACCAGGCATGCTGATCGCTGGTATGATTGAGCACCAGTTCGGTGATCACGCGCATGTTGCGGCGGTGCGCCTCGTCGAGGAATTCCTGGAAATCCGCGAGCGTGCCGTAGGTCGGGTTCACCGACATGTAATCGGCGGTGTCGTACCCGTCGTCGCGCAGGGGTGATGGATAAAAGGGCAGAAGCCAGAGTGCTGTGACGCCCAGTTGCTCCAGATAATCAAGTTTGGAGATCAGGCCCCTAAAATCTCCTATCCCATCTCCATCGCCGTCGCAGAAAGCACGAATATGCAGTTGATAGATGACAGCGTCTTTAAACCAAAGCGGATCAGTCATGCGAACCGGTGCCTCAGTTCGGAGGTGCTTGCAAGTCTGCATGACCTGTCTGGGTACATCACCCCATATATGCATATTGATGTGCACGCATTATTCTTATCTCTGAGTAAAATCAGTGAGCCTTGTATTCCCCCTGAATTCTCTGACCATAAATTATCAAAAAAATGAGGCGACCGTTTCCGGCCGCCTCACGATAGAGTTTGAAGGACTGATCTCCGTTTTTACAGGTAGTCGTTCACCAAGTTTTCCATCATCTCCTGACGGCCGCTGCCGAGCAACGGTTCGCCATTGGCGAGGACGTGGGCTTCGAGTTCAGCGAAGCCGACTTCACCCTTCTCGATCTTTGCACCAATGCCGCTGTCGTAGGTGCTGTAACGCTGCTTGATGAAGGCATCGATTCGACCGTCTTCGATCATCGCATGGGCGATCTTGAGGCCGCGGGCAAAGGCGTCCATCCCGCCGATGTGGGCGTGGAAGAGATCGACGGGTTCAAAGGATTCACGACGGCATTTGGCGTCGAAGTTGAGGCCACCGGTGGTGAGGCCGCCCATCTTGATCACTTCGAGCATGATCTCGGTGGTGAGGTAGATGTTGGTCGGGAACTGGTCGGTGTCCCAGCCGATGAGCGTGTCGCCAGTGTTGGCATCCACGGAACCCAACGCATTCGCAGCCACCGCCACCTGCATCTCATGACGCATGGAATGACCCGCAAGCGTGGCGTGATTGGTTTCAAGGTTGAGCTTGAAGTGTTCAAGCAGGTTATGCTCGCGCAGGAAGTTCAAGCAGGCAGCAGCATCCGAATCATACTGATGCGTGGAAGGCTCACGCGGCTTCGGTTCGATGTAGAACTGGCCGGTGAAACCGATCTTCTTCTTGTAATCCACCGCCATGTGCAGCAGCCGGGCCAGGTGATTGACCTCCCGCTTCATGTCGGTGTTCCAAAGCGTCGCGTAGCCTTCGCGGCCACCCCAGAAGGTGTAGCCTTCACCGCCGAGGCGATGCGTGACGTCCATGGCCTTCTTCACCTGCGCGGCAGCGTAGGCAAACACACCCGCATTCGGACTCGTGGAGGCACCCTGGCAATAACGCGCATGGGAGAAGAGGCAGGCGGTGCCCCAGAGGAGCTTCTTGCCGGTCTGCTTCTGTGCTTTTTCGAGCTCATCGGCCACGGCGTCAAAAGCGGCGTTGCTCTCGGCCAGCGTGTCGAGCTCAGGAGCCACATCACGATCATGCCAGCAGTAGTAATCCACGCCGAGCTTGTCCATGAACTCAAAGCAGGCCCACACGCGGCGCTGCGCATTGGCCACGGAGTTGCTGCCGTCATCCCATGGGCGCTGGGCCGTGCCGCCACCGAAGGGATCGGACAGCGTGTTGCGCATCGCGTGCCAGTAGGCGACCGCGAACCGCATCTGCGAGCGCATCGTTTTACCGCCGACGATTTCGTCAGGATTGTAGTGCTTGAAGGAGAGCGCATTGCGGCTCTTAGGCCCTTCATACTGAATTTTAGGGATGTCAGGGAAAGCGTCGTTCATGGTAGGAGAGCCAAGGGAGACGAAACGGGGCGCTCTGCAACTGGTTCGTCAGACTCTCGACGGACACTTTTTAGGCCAAATAGGACGCGCACCTTGTCTCACAGCGACTTCTCATTCGTCTCCTCGGCCATCCAAACGGCGACCAGTGTGATGACGGCCATGATAATAAGATACACCGCCACAGGCCATGGCTTGCCGCCACTTTGATCCAGCAACGCCGTGGCAATGAGCGGTGCCAGCCCCCCCGCCAGAGGCGAAGCAAGCTGATAGCCGAGCGATGCCCCGCTGTATCTCACCCGCGTACCAAACAGCTCCGAAAAAAACGCCGCCTGAGGGCCATACATGGCGCTGTGAATGATGAGTCCTACGGTGACAGCGATCCAAAGCGCATCGGTGCTTCTCAAATCCACGAGCCAAAAAAACGGAAACGCGAACAGCCCGACGAAGAGCGTTCCCCCGAGGTAAACCGGCCGTCGGCCGACACGATCCGAAAGCCAGCCAAAGAACGGGATGACAAAAAACTGCACGCTGGAGCCGATGAGCACCGCCTGCAGCACCTGATCCTTGCTAAAACCAGCCTGCTGCGTGGCATAGGTGAGCACAAAGGCCGTGATGACGTAAAAGAATGCATTCTCGGCAAACCGCGCCCCCATCGCGATCAGGACATTGCGCGGATACTTACGAATCACCTCAAGGATGGGCATCTCAGTCGTGCTGCTGGACTTTTGGGCCTCGGTAAAAACCGGACTTTCCAAGATGCGCAGGCGAATGAACATACCGACTCCGAGCAGCAAAATGCCGACCAAGAACGGAATGCGCCAGCCCCAGGCCATGAAGGATTCTTCCGGAATCACCGAGGACAGCGTGCGGAACACACCTGTGGCGAGCAGCAGGCCGATGGGCACACCCGCCTGCACCCAGCTCGCCAGAAATCCCCGCTGCCCCGGTTTGCCGTGCTCCACCGCCATGAGCACCGCACCGCCCCATTCTCCACCCACGCCGAGCCCTTGAATAAACCGCAGCGTGACGAGCAGGATGGGGGCAAGAATCCCCGCCTGATCATACGTCGGCAGCAGGCCGATGCCAAACGTGGCCAGGCCCATCATCATCAGCGTAGTCACCAGCATGGATTTGCGCCCCAGCTTGTCACCAAAATGTCCAAACACGATGCCGCCCAGCGGCCGCGCAAAGAACCCCACGGCATTCGTCGCAAACGAAGCCATCGTCGCCGCCAGAGGGTCCATGGTGGTGAAGAACAGCTTGCCAAACACCAGCGCGGACGCCGTGACATACAGGAAGAAATCATACCACTCGATGGTGGTGCCGATGAAGCTGGCAAGGACGACGCGACGGGTGCTGTTGGAATCGGACATGGGCGGAAGCCGGACAGGCTGAAGGCTTGGCGGGCAGATGACAAGACGAAAAGCTTTTTGCCCGCCCCGCATCCAATCCCCACCACCGGTGTTGAAGCCTCCCACCATGAAGACCATCGTTCGCCTTCCCTTCTTCGCTGTGCTCCTCCTCGGCGGCATTTCATTGTTCGGCCAGACCACCAGCGCCCCCATCGACTGGGACAAAGCCAAGCAGCTCTACCAACGCGAGCAACGCGGCGAAAAGCTAAGTCCCGAGGAGCAGTCCTACCTCAACAAAGCCAAGGAAGCCCGCAAAGGCGGTGGCAGTCGTCCAGGTGGCGGCGGCCACCCAACCAATCAACGCAAAGCGCCTGACACACTCAAGCCCCTCACGGACATGGCCGCCAGTGAATCGTATGAAGGCGAGGACGGCGGCCTCTACGGCAAAGGCAACAACGAACAACCCGAGGCGTTGAAAAAATCAGCCGCTGACTCACTCGCCCAGATCAAACCGCTCGATGCCGCAGGCAAACCGTCCGACAGCGGCAAGATCGCACTCGTCTCCGTCAGCATGTCCAACGCCACCCAGGAGTTCTCCTTCTTCAAAGGCATCGCCGACAAAGACCCGCGCAAGTCCGACAAACTCACCATCGTGGATTGCGCCCAAGGCGGTCAAACCATGGCCGCCTGGGCCCAGCCTGAAGGCCGCCCGTGGCCTGAAGCCATGAACCGCCTGCAACGTGCGGAAGTCAGCCCGCAGCAGGTCCAAGTTGCCTGGGTCAAGCTCGCCAACGCCGGCCCCTCCGGCTCCAAGACCGAACACCTGGCCACGCTGGAGGCCGACACCCTCAAAGTCCTGCACCTTCTCAAAGAGCGCTTCCCCAATCTCCGCATCGCCTATCTCGGCAGCCGCATCTACGCCGGCTATGCCAACACCGGCCTCAATCCCGAACCCTATGCGTATGAGGGGGCCTTCGCCGTGCGTCACCTCATTCAGCAGCAGATGGGCGGAGATGATTCCCTCGCCCTCAGTAAGTCACCCCTCCTCCTCTGGGGCCCCTATCTCTGGGCAGACGGCGAAAAAGGTCGCAAACTCGACGACCTCAAATACACCAAAGACGACTTCGGCCCCGACGGCACCCACCCCAGCAACAGCGGCCGCGAAAAAGTCGCCAAGCAGTTGCTCGAATTCTTCGCCACCAATCCGCTGGCAAAAAGCTGGTTCGCAAAGTGACCGGCGTAGGACGGATGTGGCGACAGCCCGTCCGTCTGTGAGCGTGTGGCAAACACCCTAGCTCACGAACGTCCCCAGCTTCGGGCCGTTTGACGCAGTGGCATCCATATGATTGAAAAATCACATGAAGCCAAACACACGCAATCTAAGGGACTCCTACCGTCCCGTCAGCCGCTTCCACAGCCCCCGTGCGCCGTCAGGAGAGGTGTTTTGTTGAGGCATCTGAGCTGGCTGCCGGGGCGCTGCGCCCGACGAAGAGCGACGCTCGCCGCCACCGCCCTGACGTCCGCCACCACCACCTTGGCCGCCCTGGCCTCCTTGACCACCGGAACGTCCTCCACCTTGACCACCACCACCACCTGAGCGACCTCCACCCTGCCCGCCTCTTGGCGGCCCGCCCTGTCCTTGCGGACGGCGTTGCTGGAAGCTGCGTTGCTCACGGCGTTCAGGCCGGTCATCGCTGATAGGCTGAGGCGCGGCATTGTAATCAAAGCCTTCTGCCTTTTTACGCACCAGACCACGATTGATAAAGCGCTCCAGTTTGCGCACATCAGGCTGCTCATCAGGTGAGACAAAGCTAATCGCATCGCCGATGGCCTGCGCACGGCCCGTGCGGCCAATGCGGTGCACATAATCTTCCACGATGTGCGGGAAGTCGAAATTCACCACGTGAGAGATGCCATCCACATCGATACCGCGCGCAGCAATATCCGTGGCCACAAGCACTCGCACCGTGCCCGTCTTGAAATCATCCAGCGCGCGCAGACGCTGGTTTTGCGAGCGGTTGGCATGCAGAGTCGCGCACTTCACGCCGGTTGATTCAAGCTTCTTGGCGATCTTGTCTGCACCATGCTTCGTTCGGCTGAAGACCAGCACCATCTGCATCTTTTCATCCTGCAGGAGGTGTGAAAGCAGCGGCATCTTGAGATGCTTGTGTACTTCATAGACAAGCTGGGTCACCGACTCCGCAGGATTCGCCCGCTTGCCGATCTGCACAATCTTCGGCGCACGCTGGAATTCATGCGTCAGGGTTTCGATCTCCTTCGAGAGCGTGGCGGAAAACATCAGCGTCTGCCGCTTCTTCGGCAGTTGATTGATAACGCGGCGGATGTCCGGCAGGAAGCCCATGTCCAGCATGCGGTCAGCCTCATCCAGCACAAGGTATTCGAGCTGGGAGAAATCCGCACAGCGTTGCTCCATCAAATCAAGCAAACGGCCCGGGCAGGCGATCACGATGTCACTTCCGGCGCGCAGCGCGTCCTTCTGCGGCTTCTCGCCCACACCGCCATAGATCTTGGCAATCTTCAGCGGCAGATGTCTCGCGTAGGCCATCACATTCTCCTCAATCTGCGCCACAAGCTCACGCGTCGGTGCCAGCACAAGCACCCGCGTCCGGCGGCGTTGCCCCTGAGGAACCGGATTCGATGTCAGGCGGGTCAGGATCGGCAATGTGAAGGCCGCCGTCTTGCCGGTCCCCGTCTGTGCAATGCCAATGACATCTCCACCCGCAATCACCACCGGAATCGCCGCAGCTTGAATAGGGGTAGGCTCCGTGTAACCGGCTTCTTGAATTGCAGTGAGGATGTTCGGATCGAGGCCGAGAGCTTTAAAAGGCATCCGTGCCATTAACCGCCGAAAGGGTGATTAGCAACGACACGTTTCTTCCCTACATCCCCGGCCCTCAGACCTTTGCGGCATCCGCCGCGCGCCACAGATACCACTCAGCCAGGGTACGATGCGGCTGCCAGCGTTCCGCCAAGGCGCGAAATTCCTTCGGCTTCGGCATCTCATCGAGCTTCTTCGCCACACGCCAGCCGCTGCGCACGCCGAAGTCATCACTGGGAAACACGTCCGGCCTGCCAAGAGTGAAGATCAGCAGCATCTCCACCGTCCAGCGGCCCACCCCACGCACCGCGACGAGCCGTTCGATCAATTCCTCATCATCCAGCTTCAGCGCCGCCGCGCGCTTCGGGATCTGCCCGCTGATCGTCTTCGCGGCAATATCACTAATGGCAAGAATCTTGCCCATGGAAAAGCCGCAGCCACGCAGGGCCTCATCGCTCGCTTCCATCACCTGTTCTGGCCGGGGGAAGCGCGTATTCGGAAACAACGCCTTGAAGCGGCGCAGGATCGCCTCCGCCGCATTCGCATGCAACTGCTGGTGCGCCACCGCGCTGACCAGCGCTTCGTACGGCGACCTCTTCAGCGGCACCAGCAGGCATGGGCCATGCGACTTGATCAGCCGGCGCATGACAGAGCAGCGCTTGGAGAGATGAGCTTCAGCTTCAGAATGCATGGCGGGGACAGGATTGCGACATCGAAAAAAATGCAAGATTGATTCAGCACTCAAAATCGGATTTGATTCTAATTTCCCGCAGCCTCGATTTCTTCCACAACCATGGCAAAACTCACTTTTGTACTCGATGACGGCCAGGAAGTCGTGGTCCCCCTGGCAGAGCACATCACGATCGGGCGTGGCGACGACAACGATGTCGTCGTCGATGACGACCGTATCTCAAAACGCCATGCCGAACTGGTCCACAATGCGGACGGCACCATCCAGTTGTTTGATTCCAACTCCACCGCCGGCACCTTCGTCAACGGCGAGCGCGTGCGCAGCCGCACCATCCGCCATGGAGACGAGCTGACTTTCGGCCCCCTGACCGCCGTGATTGATTTCACCGATCATCCAGCCAACGGCAACTCCCCCGCTCTCGCCCCGGCGGCGGCAGAAGATGTCACCCAGGCTGTCACCATCCACCAGCCGGTCCAAGCCGGCAAAATCGCCACCCGCAAACGCAGCAGAGGCGGCAGACCCGACTCCAACGCACAGCTTGAAATGGAAAAAGCACGCCTGCAGTCCGAACTGGACACCGTGCAGAAAGAGCTCCGCGACTGGCAGGAACAGTCCGCAGCAGAGCATGCCATGCACCTGGCCCGCATCGACTCTCTCCGCGCCGAGGAAGAACGCCTCACCCCCATCAAGACCGTAGTTCACGAAGCCGAGACAGCGCATGGCGCGTGGCTCCAGTCCATCCAATCTCTAGCCACCCGACACGAGGAACACACCGCCTCCCTGCAGCGCCTCACCACCCAGCATGAGGAGAAAGCCGCCGATTTGCAGCGTCTCGGCCAGGACGAAATCGCCGCCAGGCATGAGTTGGAAGGACTGGCCACGCACCGGGATCAGGCCCTTGCCCACCTCCATCAAATCCGCGCTGAGAGCGTACAGGATGAGACTGCAATAAATGACCTGCGCCGCCAGCTCGCCGAACTCGAAACACGCAGTCACCAGAGCAGGGAAATTTTCGAGATTCGCGCTGATCAGTTGAAAGCCGCAGAAAAGAAAATCGAGCAGCTCTCCCACCACCGCGCTCAGATAGAGGCCCACATCCACGAACTCACCGGCACGGAGGAAAAACTCGTCCAGGCTCGTGCGCATTGCCAGGAAGCCGAGGCCCAGCATGCCACACTCACAGCCGCCATTGCAGCGCTGGGTCTGGATCAGCAGCGCTCCACCGCTGCAGTCCAGGATCTCGAATCCAGCATCGCCACGCTGCAGGAGTCCCACCAGCAGGCCGTCGTATCACGGCAGCACGCCGCAGAGTCCTTGCAACACCTTCAGAATCAACTCGCCGCATGCCAGAAGGACCTCGCCACCCGCAGCGCAGAACTCGCCGCTGAAACGCAGCAGCTTGCCCAAACCCAGGCACGCCACGCTGAGCTCGATCAGCAGTGTCAGGCACTTGCTGACACCGCGCAAAAACTCACCGTCGTCCAGACGCAGCTTGCCACCGCAGAAGAGCAGCTTGTGAAGGTGCAAACCACCTCCGCAGCCCTCGAAGCCCAGATCGCAGAGGTGAATCCCGTCATGAAGACACTCGCAGCTGAGGAAAGCGCCGCGAAGGGCCGCATCGCTGTTCTGCACGCTCGCGAGGCGGACCTGCGCGCCGAGCTCACGCAGCTTGACGCTTCCGAACGCAGTCACCGCACTCGTTTCGAGGAAGTCTTCCAGCTTGTCTCTGAGGCGGAAAAAGAACACGCCGCTCAGCAGCAGCAGCACGCCTCCAGTCTTGAGTCCGCACGCACAGACTTGGCGGATCTCCTGTCCCATCTTCAGCCCTTGCGTGAATGGAAAGAGGCCATGGACCTGCTCTACGCACGCCTCGCCACCCTGCCGCGGGATTCCACCGAGGCGCGCGACCTCTGGCATGAAATCGAAAGAGAAAAAGCGGGGCTCCATGAACTCATCACCACCGCACGCACCCAAGCGCAGGCGGGTGCAACCCCTGCCCCTCTCCCTCCCAGCGCACCGCCGGTGACGGTCGAACCTGAGCCTCCTCGCAAAACCCGCTCTGGCGGAGTCCCGGCAGTGGTCCTCGCGCAGGAGACCACTCTAAAATCACGCCTCAGCCACCTGCGTGAAAGCGTCCAGCGCGAGGAATCCCGCCTTGAACACATACGCCTCGAACGTATGCGTCATGAAGCACCCCATCGCGCCAGCCCCGCCGCCGAAGCCATGCTGCGTGAGCAGACCCGCCATCTTGAGGCTAAAATTCGTCAGGATCAGGAGCGCCATCACGCTTTGCAGTCCACCATCGAAACATCCCACGCCGAGGAAGAAAAGCGGCGTGAACGCCTTGGTGAGCTCGAACACAAGCTCGTCGAACTGCGTATCGACATCACTGAAGCGGAGCGCCAGCGCAGTGAGCTGCGCCAGCAGGCCGACCTCGCCCACACCGAGCTCAAGAATTTCGAGGCCGCCATCGACCGTTTGGCCAAAAAAACCTCAGCTTGAGGCCCTGTTCCTGCATCATTTTCCCGCAGATTCAAATGCCTGATTGATTCCACTCACTTCATCGACTTTGCTGCGGCGGTTTCAACGCAAAAATCTCCCATGGCCAAACTCACTTTCGTTCTCGAAGACGGACAAGAAGTGGTGGTTCCTCTCAAGGAACACATCACCCTCGGACGTGACGAGGACAATGACATTGTGGTCGATGACGAGCGCATTTCTTCGCACCATGCTGAAATCGTCGAAAACGCCGACGGCAGCCTTCAGGTTTTTGACCTGAAATCCACAGCAGGCACTTTCGTCAATGGTGAGCGCCAGCTCAGCTGCACCCTGCTCCATGGCGACACCATCGCCTTTGGCCCGCTCGTAGGCACACTCGATCTTGAACATCCGGCCACAAGCCCCCCCCCCGCAAAAGCCACACCCGCAGCGCCTCCAGTCTCCAATTCGACGGTTAAAGTTCCCGTTTCTGAAGCTCTTGCTCCTCCGGCACCCCCTGCATCGGCACCTCCCGACAACGCCCATGTGGAAGCCACGGCCCAATTGGAAGCAGAGAAATCACGGCTCAAAGCCGAGGTCGCTGCCGCTGAAAAAGAGCTGCGGGAGTGGGAGAAGCGTGCTGAAAAAGAACGCTCCCTGCATCTGTCCCGCGTGGAATCACTGACCGCCGAGGAGGAAAAGCTCGCCCCCGCGCAGGCTGCTGTGCAGCAGGCCGAGACCGCACACCGCGAATGGCTGGAAGCTATCAATTCCCTGACCAGCCAGCACGCGGATAAAACCACCGCCCTCGAACGCCTCAATACCCAGCATTACGAAAAGTCCACTGAGGTCCAGCGTCTCACCGCCACCGCTGCCGAAGCTCAGCAGCAGATCGAAAATCTGGCCGCTCAAAAAGAGCAGACCGACGCCCGTCTTAAACAGGTGCGTGATGAGTGCGAACAGGACGAGGCACTTCTAAACTCCCTGCGCCAGCAGATCATTGAACATGAAAAGCGCATTGTTGAGGAGGAGGCAAAACATCTCTCGCTCAGCACCTCCAGCGCGGCGCTCAGCGCCAAACAGCAGAGTGATGAGGCCTCCATCAGAGATCTCGAATCTCTCCTCATGAAGTTGGAGCAGCGTGCTGCGACCGCCGAAGCTTCGCTCCAGCATCAGCAGGAGGAGCTCGCCTCATGCGAAAAGAAACTGGCCGCGCGCAATGCAGAACTCGCCGCAAGCAACTCCGCACTTGCCGTCGAAACCGACGCCAACCGCACAGAATTGGAACAGCGTTGCGCGACCGCCGAAACTTCGCTCCAGCGTCACCAAGAAGAGCTCGCCTCATACGAAAAGAAACTGGCAGCGCTCAATGCAGAGCTCACCGCACGCAACGCCTCACTTGCCGTCGAAACCGACACCAACCGTGCTGAATTGGAACATCGTTGCGCGGCCGCCGAAGCTTCGCTCCGGCGTCAGCAGGAAGAGCTCGCCTCATGCGAAAAGAAACTGGCTGCGCGCAATGCAGAATTCGCAGCACGCAACGCCTCACTTGCTGCCGAAACCAACATCTACGTCGAAACCGACGCCAAACGCGCTGAATTGGAACAGCTGAACGAGGATCTTGCCTCAACGAAACAGCAGCTTTTCGATGGCAGAAAACGCCTCGCCGCTGTCGAACAGCGCTACCGCGACGCACAGTCCGACAGTTCCCAAGGCGGATCGCAAATCGCCCCGTCTCGTCGCCAGCCCCACCACGAAGACGCCTCCCAAACCGACGCGACAACAAACGGGGCACTTCCCGGTCAGATCGAGGCCGCCCGCCGTGAGCTTGCTGAACTGGAGGCCAAAATCGCCTCCATGCGTAAAGCACACTCAGCGGCTGCAATCGTAGCCGCACAGGATGCATCCAACCTTTCTCCACCCGTGGTGGTCCAGGTTGAGACCATCCGCCTCGCCCCCGTTACCATCAAGTCCGAACGCACCCGCGGCCCCGGCACGAAAAAAGCCGAACCTCGTTCTTGAGGTCATCGTCCGTGAGGCGAGCGCCTGTTCAGCCCAGGTGCTTCTTCAAGAAATCGACCAGTCCCTGCGCCACCCGCGTCACCTGCTTGGCAGTGCGTTCATCCTTGAGTCCACCCTTCTCATCAAAGGCTTCATAGGCCTTCGACACCGCCACTTGGTCTGGCAGAACAATGATGCCTATGTTGCCCAAAATGGCACGCAGATGCACAAGTCCCCGCAGTCCGCCAAGAGCTCCCGGGGAAGCACTGATCAAAGCAGCCGTCTTGCCACGGTAGGCAGCCAGCGCCGGCTCATCGTCCGTTTCGCCACGAGAAACCCAGTCGAGCGTGTTCTTCAGCACACCGGTGATGGAACTGTTGTACTCCGGTGAGGCAATCAGCAGCGCATCGTGCTCGCGAAAGATCGCCTTCAGTTTCTTGGCATTCTCAGGCAGCCCCTGCTCGTCTTCCAAATCCCCGTCATACAAGGGCAGCGGGTAATCACGCAGATCCAGCAGCGTGACTTCAGCTCCGGCGGCACGTGCGGCATCAGCGGCAATACTCACAAGCTGCTTGTTGTAGGACGCGGAACGGGTGCTGCCCGCAAAGGCAAGGATTTTAGGAGTGCTCATGCCAATGCATACCTAAACCTGTCGAAACTGCCAGCCGAGAGTGAGCATTCCGCATTGTCAGGCACCTCTTTCCTGTGAAGGTTGCCTCAAATGAAGATTGAAGCCCTGGCCCGCCTCGAACGTTATGCCAAGCGCATCGCAGAAATCGCCGCCGTACTCGGCAAGTACGGTCTGGCGGATTTGTTCGGCGGCTTCAAATACGCCTGGCTGCAGGACCGCCTCAAGAGCTCCGATGGCCAGTCCCTCACCGCCGGCGTGACGCAGGCTGCGCGTGTGCGCATGGCGCTCACAGAATTAGGCACCACCTTCATCAAGCTCGGCCAGATGCTCAGCACCCGTGCCGATATGCTCGGCCCTGAATTGACCGAGGAGCTCTCCCAGCTGCAGGCCAATGTCCCACCCGACCCCTCCGCCATCGCCCGTGCGACGATTGAAGCCGAACTCGGCCAGCCCATTGAGCAGCTCTTTGCCTCCTTCGATGACACGCCTCTCGCCGCCGCATCCGTCGCCCAAGTCCATGCCGCCCGGCTCCACACGGGTCATAGCGTCGTCGTCAAAGTACGCCGTGCTGGCGTGGCCGAACAAGCCGCCACGGACGTCGAGATCGTACAGGCGCTCGCCGAACTGCTGGAACAGCATTCGCCCGCCCTGCGTTCCTACCAGCCGCTGGCTGTTGTACGCCAGTTCCGCCGCACCCTGCTGCGCGAGCTCGACCTGACCTACGAAAGGCAGAATCAGGAGGAGTTTGCCCGCAACTTCGCCGACGACCCGACCGTCTGCATCCCGGAACTCTTCAGCGAACTCTGCTCGCATCAAGTCGTCACCATGCAGCGCATGAACGGCCTCATCGGTTCCGACATCGAGGCGCTGCAACAGTCCGGTGTGGATCTCGGCGAGTTCGCCAAACGGGGAGCCAACATGTATCTCGAAATGGTCTTCCGCGACGGCTTCTACCACGCCGACCCCCATCCCGGAAACCTCTTCCTGCTGCCCGGCAACATCGTGGGCGTCATAGACTGTGGTATGGTCGGCCGCATCGATGAAGATCTGCGCGATGAAGTCGAGGCACTGCTCTTCGGCGTCGTGGAAAACGACTCCGAACTCGTGGCCGAGCAGGTCCTCCGCCTCGGCTCCGTGCCAGCGGATTGCTCACGTGACAAGCTGCGGGCAGACTTGCAGGAGTTCATGGCGGATTATACCGGCCACCCGCTCAATGACATCCACGTCGGCGCAGCCTTGAGCAGCCTCGTCGAGATCATCCGCAGTCATCACATCGTGCTGCCCCCGGCGCTCGCCATGCTGCTAAAGACCCTCATCGTGCTGGAAGGCACCTCGCGCCGCTTCAGTCCGGATATAAGCCTGGCCGCGCTGATGCAGCCCTACTGCACACGTCTGATGCTCCGCCGGTTCTCGCCAGGCCGCATCGCCAAACGCGCCCGTCGCTCTTTCCGCGTCTGGAATCGTCTGCTCACCGCGCTGCCGCGAGATCTCACCGACTTGCTCGCCCGTTTCCGCGACGGCTCATTCACGGTTCACATCGACCACCGCCACCTCGATCCCATCGTCAACCGCCTCGTCCTCGGCATCCTCACCGCCGCGATCTTTCTCGGCTCCAGTGAGCTCTGGAGCCGCCAGGCCGCACCCTTGTTCTACGACGTGTCCATTTTCGGCGCTCTCGGCTATGCAGTCTCACTCTTCTTCGGCTGGCGGCTCATGCGCGCCATCCGCAAATCCGGGAATATCCAGTCGAAGGATTGAGCCCTGTCAGCGTCAATCACGTCTCCCATGCAACCACCACCCATTCCCAACAAGGACGCTGAGAATCTGCGCACCCTCGCGATTTGTCATTACGTCGTCTCCGGCCTTTCTCTTCTCGCACTCGGCTTTTTGGTTTTGCACTATGGCATCATGCGCATGGTCTTTGACAATCCAAAGCTATGGGAAAAGGCCAAAGAGCCGCCGCCCTTCAACCCGGCCGAGTTTTTCCACCTCTTCCAGTGGTTCTATCTCATCTTCGGCGTCCTGATTGTGGCGGGCGCTGTTCTCACCTTGATGTCCGGTCGGTTCATTCATCGCCGTACCAACCGCACATTTTCCATCGTCATTGCCGGCCTGAACTGCCTGCATTTTCCGTTCGGCATTCTGCTCGGTATCTTCACTATCATTCTGCTGACCAAGGATTCCGTCATGAGGCTCTATGCGCTGTCAGAAACCAAGACGCTGACTGATTCAGCTTAAAATGGCCGATTCTGGACATCTTGATTTCTTGACCTCCCCTCCCTCCCCAACGTAAACCTTTCGCCGTCCCCAACCTCCCTCCTCCATTCATGTATTTCCTCGGCATCGACAGCGGCACGCAGAGCACCAAGGCCATCGTCCTCGACCTCGACTCAGGCAAAATCGTCGCCACCGGCCACAGCTCCTATGAATTGATCGCAGGACTGCCGCCAGGTCACCTCGAACAAGATCCACAATCATGGCTCGATGCAGTGGATGCCTCCGTGCAGCAGTGCCTTGAGCAAATCGGCAAGGACAAGGCCAAAATCGCCGGCATCGGCGTCAGCGGCCAGCAGCACGGCCTCGTGGCTCTCGGCGCAGACGACAAGCCCGTCCGCCACGCGAAACTCTGGTGCGACACCTCCACTCAGGCGCAGTGCGCAGAGATCGCCCATCATTTCGGCGGCCAGCCCGGCGTCATCGCCATCGCTGGCAATGCCATGCTGCCCGGCTACACCATTCCAAAGCTCCTCTGGCTGAAGCAAAACGAGCCCGAAAATTTCGCCAAGACAAAAACCATCCTGCTGCCACACGACTACATCAACTTCTGGCTCAGCGGCGTGAAGCGCATGGAATATGGCGATGCCTCCGGCATGGGCATCCTCAATGTGAACACCCGCCAGTGGGCCTATGAAATCTGTGATTACATTGATCCCAGCGTTCGCGCCATGCTGCCCCCCCTCGGCTCTTCCAAATCCGTGCACGGCACCATCCGCAAAGATCTCGCCGTGAAATGGGGCCTGAACCTCGACGTCATCATCAGCGCCGGCGGCGGTGATAACATGATGGGCGCCATCGGCACCGGCAACATCAAGCCCGGCGTCGTCACCGCCAGCTTTGGCACCAGCGGCACACTCTATGGCGTGGCCGGATCCCCCGTGGTCGATGGCCAGGGCGAAGTGGCCGCTTTCTGCGACAGCACGGATCAATGGCTCCCACTCGTCTGCACCATGAACGTCACCGTCGTCACCGAACAGGTCCGCGAGATGTTCGGCTGGGATCTCCGACAGCTCGAAGACGCCGTGAATTCCGCCCCCGTCGGTGCGGATGGCGTGATGTTCCTGCCCTACCTCAATGGCGAACGCACCCCGAATCTGCCGAATGGCTCTGGTGTCATCCATGGCCTCCGCCCGACCAACATGGCCCCGGCCAACCTAGCCCGCGCTGCCGTGGAAGGTGCCACACTTGGCCTCGCCTACGGTTTGAAACGCTTCCGTGATCTCGGCATGAACCCCACCGAAATCCGCCTCACCGGCGGCGGCAGCAAAAGCGGCGTCTGGCGTCAGATCGCAGCAGACTGCTTCAATGCCGAAGTCGTCACGCTCAGCACCAGCGAAGGTGCCGCCCTCGGCGGAGCCATCCAGGCCGCCTATGCCCACGCCAATCAGAGCGGAACGGAACGCATCAGCTACGAGCAGCTCTGCGCGAAGCTCGTCACCCTCGACGAATCCACCCGCTGCAAACCCAATGCGGAAAATGCCGCGCTGTATGCCGCACAACTGGAACGCCAGATGGAACTCACCGGCCGCCTCAATCAAACCGGCTGGCTCTGACCGCCCGACATCTTCATGAAACCTACCGTTCGCACCCACCCCAACGCCGTCGTCATCGAACTCGAGGGCGATGCCGATCTGGCGACCGTACCCGAATTCCAAAAAGTCGTGCGCGAGCAAATGAAGGCCGGGGTCAAACGCCTCATCATCGACTTCACCAAGGTGACCTTCGTCAACACCCCCGTCTGGGCCGTGGTGGTGGAATACTTTCAACACGCGAGTGGCGCAGGCACAGAATTTGCGCTGGCTGGCATTCAGGGCCGTGTGGATGCCTCGTTCAAAATCGTTCGCCTCGGCGACTTCATCACCCATCTGCCCACCGTTGAGGATGCCTTGAACGCCGCCGATCTGACCAGTAAACGTTAGTCCTTCCCGCTATCCTCAAGCCTCATCCGCGAACTCGCCAAACGCCGTGAGTAATCCACAGCCCATCGCCTCCCGCCAAAGCGTTCTGCTTGATGTGGCCCGTCGCCTGAGCAGCACGCACAATCTGGTCGAACTGGTCGATCACATCCTGCAGCGTTCGCGTGAGGTCATGGACTGCGAAGTATGCTCCATCCTCCTGCCAGACGGCCCCAGCGAGGACCTCCTCATTCGCTCCACGCTCGACCATATCAATGCGTTGGAGGTTCGTATCCCCAAAGGCAAAGGCATCGCCGGTGATGTCTATGCGACCAAAACGACCGTCAACATTGAAGACGCCCTCAACGACCCACGCCACTTCAGACCTGCCTCCGACCAGTCCGAACTCATCACCCATGCGATGGTCACCATTCCCCTGCTGGATGGCGACCACTGCCTGGGGGTAATGCAGGCCATCAATCCAAACAACGGCTCATCCTTCACCGCGCAGGACGTGGAAATGTTTGAAACTTTTGGCAGCCTCATCGCCGTGACCCTGATGCGGCTAGAATCACAAAAAAAGGCGATTCTAGAAGCCGAAAATCGGCAGCAGCTCTCGCTCGCCACAGAGATCCAGAACTCCTTCCTGCCCGCGCCTCAGGTACGTCTTGGAGACGTGGTCGTCGAAACCTTCTACGAACCCGCCAGCGAAGTCGGCGGCGACTTTTATTTCTGGCACCAAATCGATGATGGTAAAATTCTCATCGGTGTCGGCGATGTCTGCGGCAAGGGCCTGCCTGCCGCACTGGACATGGCACGCGGCACCACCCTCATCGCCTCCACCGCGCATCTGTGCGTCTCGATGAACCTCGCCGAGTGGATGACGACATTGAACAAACGCCTTTGCGGCGTGATGAAGGCAGGACGCTTCATCGCCATCAACGCCATGCTCGTGTGCCCAAAGACAAGACGCGTTTGGCTCTGCTGCGCCGGCCTTCCGGGTGCACAAGTCTTCGACGGCAAAGCGTGGAGGGAAGTCGCTGCACCAGGAAATGCGCCGCTCGGCATCACCTGCGCCGCACGCTATGCGGAGATGGCTCTTCCCTTCAGCACCGGCCGCCAATGGATGCTCTACACCGATGGCATTCTCGAAGTGCAGAACAGCACGGGGGAATACTTTGAAGACGCCGCCTTCGCCGCCGCCATGCAGCACACCAACGACGGCGATGGCTTCTTGAAACACCTCGTCGAACAATGGCACACCTTCGCCGACGATTCGAGCTATCAGGACGACGCTACCGTGCTCACGATCACGGATCACTCCCCACCAGCACCCGAGGAAATCGCCCTCTCCTGCCATCCCGACACCCTGCGCCTTGTGCGTGAGTTCATCGAGACTTGGTCCGCCTATCATGGCCTGAACGATGAATTCACCGGCCTCCTCGTGCTGGGCTGTGACGAAGTGATGAGCAACATCTGCAAATACGCCTACTGCTCCACCAGCACCGAACGCACCGCCACCTGCCGCCTGGCATCTGCCCCTGACTCCGTTCGCATCCTCATCGAACATTACGGCGCCGGGATCACCAACGAGGACTTTCAGAAGCTCGTGGTGCCCCCCTCGATCGACTGTCGCATCGGCGGTCTCGGCCTCCATGTCATCAGCCAAATTTTCGACCATGTCGATTTCCGCCGCGAGGAAGGCCGGTCGGTGATTGAACTGGTCAAGTCGCTGCCGGCTGCATCGCCGGGTTGATGCGCAGGCATTTCGTGACAAGGATGCGCCCCTCATGGCCAAAATCCGCATCAAATCCGCCGGCAAAATCATCGCATGGATCATGCGCGGCATCGGCACAACTTTGCGCTGGGAGGTGCGCGATGACGCAGGTGTGTTTGATGCCACACGCAAAGGCTGGATCTGGTCCTTCTGGCACAACCGCATGTTCCTCATCCCCTGGCTGCACCATGAATGGTTCGCCAATGTCCCCGGCACCATTCTGACCAGCCCCAGCGGCGATGGCCAGATCATCGCCGATGTGTGTGAAACCTTCGGCATCGAAGCCGAACGTGGCTCTAGCTCCAGGCCCGAGAAAGGCATGAGCGCCCTCATCGCCCTCGCTGCTAAGGCACGTGAAGGCTACGAGATCGGCATCACCCCCGATGGCCCGCGAGGCCCGCTCCATCGCGTGCAGCCGGGCATTGTGAAGCTCGCCCAGCTCACCGGCGTGCCCATCATACCCGTGCACATGCACTACAGCCACGCCATCCAGTTCAAGACTTGGGATGAATTCCTCCTGCCACTGCCCTTTTCCAAAGTCACCCTCGTCTTCGACAAACCCCATCACATCCCACGCCGCCTGACCGAAGAGGAGTTTGAGCAGAAGCGCCTCGCATTAGAAGATGTGATGCGTTTTGGAACCACCCTTGAAAATCTGCAAAGCGCCCGCTAGCCTCGCGGCATGGAAACGCTCTCCGTCCGTTGCAACCACTGCGGCGCCCCGCTGCAAGTCTCTGGCAGCACGCGCTTCGTCACCTGCCAGTTCTGCCACAGCAGCCTGGAGGTGAAGCGCACCGACACTTCCATCTTCACCGAGGAAGTCGCCAAAATCGCCCAAAACACCGGCAAGATGGCCGAGAGCCTGGAAGTCATCACCCTGCAGAATGAGATCGAGCGCCTTGACCGCGAGAATGCGCCTGAGGTCGCCGCCACCCAGGCCAAACAACTGCCAGCCGGAGCCAAAGTCGCGGGTGGGTTGATTGGCATGATCATGATGCTCTTGTTCACGTCCTTCGGCCTCTTTTTTGCCATCAGCTCTTCTCGCATGGGCGCTCCATTCATCTTCCAGCTCTTTGGGGGTGGCTTCGCCCTCATCGGCATCATTGCCCTCGTCTCCATCATTTCCAAAGCCGTCTCAAGCAGCACCAAAATTGGCGAGGTAAGCAGCTACGAGACACGCCGTGCTGCATTGGTGCAGAAGCTCGCGGCACTTGCCGAAAAATAACTGCACGCATGCTCCTCGCCTTTTATAAACCCTTCGACGTCCTCTCCCAGTTCACCCAGGAGCACCCCTCCCACCGCACCCTCGCCGAATTCGGTTTCCCACCAAACGTCTATGCCATAGGCCGTCTCGACCGCGACTCCGAAGGCCTCCTGCTTCTCAGCGACGAAGCCCGCTGGAACGACCGCCTCCTCAATCCCCGCCACGCCCACCCGCGCACCTATCACGCCCAGGTGGACGGCCAGATCTCCGACGAAGCCCTGCGCAAACTCCGCTCCGGCATGGACTTGAAGGATTTCCACTCCCTGCCCTGCAAAGCCCAGCGTCTCGACCCCGAGCCCGCCCATCCACCGCGAGATCCCCCCATCCGCGTTCGCAAAAACATCCCCACCTCCTGGCTCGAGCTCACCCTCACCGAAGGAAAAAACCGCCAGGTCCGCCGCATGACCGCCGCCGTCGGCTTCCCCACCCTCCGCCTCATTCGCGTCAGCGTCGGCAGCCTCAAACTGGCGGAACTGGGTTTAGAGGCGGGGAAATGGAAGCCATTGAGCGCGGAGGAAGAACGAAAGGTCTTGGTATAAGGGTCAAGGATTCGACTCTTGACGGCGCATCCATCTTGACCCCTTGACAGGACCCGCCTTGACCTCTTCCCCAACTCCGTCCTTGCGCACCCGCCCCACCATGCCATTTTCCGCGCCCTTTCCCCAACCCTAGCATGGCCCTCATTGTCCAGAAATACGGCGGCACCTCCGTCGGCACCCCCGAGCGAATCCGCAATTGCGCGCGCCGCATTCTGGAAACCCAGCGTGCGGGCAATCAGGTCGTCGCCGTTGTCTCCGCCATGTCCGGCGTCACGGACAACCTCATCCGTCTCGCCAAAGAAGTCTCCCCCGAGCGCGAACCCATCGAGCGTGAGATGGACGTCCTCCTCTCCACCGGAGAGCAGACCACCATCGCCCTCACCGCCATGGCCATCAATGCCCTCGGCGGCAAGGCCGTCTCTCTCACCGGCGCGCAGGCAGGCATCTCCACCGACGGCGTGCATACCAAGGCCCGCATCATCAACATCACCCCGGATGCGGTGAAAAAGATGCTCGACGAAGGCAACATCGTCATGCTCGCAGGTTTCCAAGGCGAAACCGTCAGCGGCGAAATCACCACCCTCGGCCGTGGCGGCAGCGATCTGACTGCCATCGCCATGGCCGCCGCCATCAAGGCCGACCTCTGCCAGATCTTCACCGACGTGGACGGCGTTTACACCTGCGACCCACGCGTGGTGAAGACCGCGCAGAAGATCCCTGAAATCAGCTACGAAGAGATGCTCGAAATGGCCTCCTCCGGCTCCAAGGTGATGCAGAGCCGCAGCGTCGAGTTTGCCAACAAATTTGGTGTGCGCTTTGAAGTGCGCAACAGCATGAACAACAACCCCGGTACCATCGTGAAAGAAGAATCCCCCGGCATGGAGTCCGTCGTCGTCCGCGGCGTCAGCCTCGAGCGCAATCAGGCCAAGGTCACCATCGACGACGTCGCCGACCGCCCCGGCATCAGCGCCGCCATCTTTGGTGCTATCGCATCCGCCAACATCACGATCGACATGATCGTGCAGAACGTCAGCTTCGACGGCATCACCGACATCTCCTTCACCCTCAGCGGCGCGGACCTCGCCAAAGCTGAAACCGTACTCAAAGCCGAACTCTCCGGCCTCGGTGAGAAAGCCCATCTCCGCACCCAGAGCAGCATCGCCAAGGTAAGCGTCGTCGGCATCGGCATGCGCAGCCACAGCGGCGTCGCCGCCAAGATGTTCAAGGCCCTCGCAGACGCCAAGATCAACATCCAGATGATCTCCACCAGCGAGATCAAGACCGCCGTCATCGTCGATGAAGCCGAAGTCGAAAACGCCGCCCGCGTTGTTCACACGGCCTTCGGCTTGGATGCTTGAGAGACAGCCATCTACAAAACGGATTTCTGCATAGGGCAGATGGAGACATTCAGCGGCGCTCTCGTATGGAGCGGCCGCCCAGCATGGCCTGCGTACACAAAAAACCCCGAAGAGGGTAGCCCAACGCGCTCAGGCAGCCTCTCCGGGGCAGTGTCGTCGAAACACCGCAGAGCGGTGCGCATGGCGACAAAGTTTAAGCGGCCATCTGGGCCGTGACGCAGTGTTTCATGCGGCTGCGAAATTCCGTGGGGGATTCATCGGCGATGCGGCGAAAGCTGCGGTTAAAGTGCGATAGGCTCTGGAAACCCACGTCGTAGGCCACTTCAGTGATGCGGGCTGCGGGCTTCATCAGCATTCGCTTCGCCTTTTCCACGCGGGCGCGGTTCACGAAGTCCGTGAACGTCAGCCCCGTGGAGCGCTTGAAAAGCTTGCAGAAGTGGAAAGGACTCACGTTCACCGCGCTGGCAACGGCTTCGAGTGACATGGGCTCCGCCAGATGGGTATGGATGAAGCTCTTGGCATTGCGCACCGCCTCGGGCTCATGCGTAGCGGTGGCAAACAACAAGCGGTGCGCGCTGTCCCCCAATTGGAGGGCAAAGGACTGCAGGATGGCCAGCGCGGCATCATAGCGAGCTGGCTCCATGACCGGCGCGTGTTCGAAGTGCACCTTCGCAGCACGGATTTCTGCGGCGGTGCGGTCTTCATCCAGCAGAGCCTTGGCCACGGGGGCGAAGGTATCGGCATTGGCAGGCTGAAGGCGCACACCGCCGGTCAACATGATGGCGATGGTGTTTTTGCCCACGCGTACCGGAACTTGGGTCTCCACCACACCGGCCACCCCCTTGCGAGTGATGATGCTGTCGATGGGAGAGTCATCCTGAGTCGCTTCTAGGCTCAGCGGTAGGCAGGTCAGGGTGTGGAAGGCCTTCTGGTAGTGCTGGAAGAGTTCACTCTCCGAGAGGTTCAGAATGAAACGCTGGCGCGGAGTAGTGCGGGCTGCAGGAGTGTGGTTCATGGCGCGTTCGTGGTTTGTTTTCACAGTTGCAACCATGCCCTGCTGCAAAATTTGCGATATTGTCGTCCCATACGGTATCTCCCGTCGTGAATGACCGCAATTTTAGCCTAATGGTTACCAGTAGATGCTGAGTCCGATGATTTTCTGCGCCCCGCCTCGGCAACCCAAAGCATGTCATGAATGACACTTGATTAAGGCGTAGATCGTGAAACTCACCGCTTGTGCGCAGCGCTCCTCGGAGCGCGGAATTTATTCCGCTGCACAAACCTGCCCCGCTTTGACATGCTGCTTTCTCGACACCCGACATCACCGTGTTTGCGGCATTCAGTGCGAGCCATCACACATCCCACGCGGACGACCTGCTGCGGACTAAAGTCCCGCGCTCCGTGACACTTTTCGGCTTCGTCAGTGAATGGATGATTTCCTCGACGCCCAGTCTTAATCAAGTGCCATTCAAGCATGTCATTAATTGCAATATCCATAATCAGGGAACTCGCTTGAGGACTGGGTCTAATAGTGGAACTTAGGAGTTCTCAGCGAACACTCATGCTCAAACTCGACATCAGCCCCTACCCCGATACCCCCACGGCACGGGCGGAGCTGGCGGAGTTTTTGAGGCGGCACATCCCACCTCAGAAGGGCCCCGGCTGGGAGCAGCGCCTGCGCTTCTGGTGGGATGAAAACCCCGCCGCCGCAGACAACGAAGAACGCGGTCGCTGGGTGCATGCCGATGGGCGTTTAGTCGCTTACGGCGGTTCCATTCCCGCCCTCTATGCCTGGCAGGAGCAACCCTTTCAGGCGCTGTACTCCACCACCTTCTGCGTGGACAAGCAGTTCCCCAAAGCCGCAGCCCTCGTCTTTCTGCAGCAGCGCGAGGTGGCCTCCCACCGCATCATCACTCACACAACCCCCAGCCCCCGCGTCCAGACCGCGCTTCTCAAGCTCGGCGCACGCGCGGAGCAGACAGTCACCCGCCACTACTTCCCCGCCGGACCCGCCTCCCACCTGCGCGGACACTCCTGGTGGCCCTCCCTGCCCACGCACAAGCGCGTGGTGACAGATCCCGCCGAAGTCACCGCCATCTCACGCCCCTACCAGCGCTCGGACCGCATCGAGAAATGGATCACCCCCGACTACCTGCGGTGGTTCTGCCGTTCCCCCGTGCGCCCGCATCACTTTCTCGGCCTAGTCGATGCCTCAGGAACACTCAGTTCCTACCTCCTCGTCACCCACCGGCTTGTGCGTGGCCTGCGCAGTTGGGATGTTCTGGAAAGCTTCACCACCCAGGAGGACCGGACCGAGCTGCACGCCCTCACCGGCCTCCTCGTCAAAGAACCCGGCCTCTTTCCCGGCGGTGCCTCCCTCATAACCACCGCCACCTTCCCTGACGACTCCAGTTGGTCCCCCACTCCCGCCCTCCTGCGCCGCACCCAGCACGTCTGCCACCTTTTCCTTCTACCCGAGTCACTCCGCCAAGCCTCCAAACACACCGTCATGGCCGAAGGCGACCTCGGTTTGTGAGGCATTCCTCAAAGTATTCCCCCCCGATTCAGGAAACCCGCAGATTGGATTCATGAAATAATCTGCGGGTTTCCTGAATCTGCGGGAGAAATAACGCCATCCAGCAGTGGGAGCGCGATGGATCACGTGATGCGCTCCCCAAAGGCGAAGGCGCCGGGATTTCTCCCGACGCCTTCATTGTGGATCGGCCCTCATAAGCCGGATTCTGTGTCCCCGATGCCCTTCGGCACCTGGCTGTGATCATTTATCTGTCAGGCTGATCGCTCAGCCTGCCCCTGCTTGCGCAGTGGAGCGACTATTACCCGGAGGTATCCATCCCTTGCGGGACTTGCGGCCAGGCGGGCCTTTCTCCTGTTCTGTCTTGCACCGCATGAGGTTTGTCGTGCCCCCTTCCTCGCGGTTGGGGCGGTGGGCTCTTACCCCGCCGTTTCACCCTTACCCACCTTCGCTCTTTCAAGCTACGGAGGGCGGTTTGTTTTCTGTGATACTGTCTGTGAATGCGGCTTGCACCGCACCCCCCACACTTTCATGTGGCATGCTGCCCTATGGTGTCCGGACTTTCCTCTGGCATCCCCGCCTTGCAGCAAGAACACCAGCGATCACTCCGACCGACCCGCCGTGAGAGTAAAGCCTCCGGCCAAAAGGGCAAGCCGAGGCTGCGGGGAAAGATGCCGTGAAACTTTCCCCGCGCCGCCGGTGTTCAACCGCCTGAACCCACCACCGCCATGAAACTCCTGCTCTCCTTCCTCCTCGCCCTCACGGTCAGTTTCTCGCTGACCCACGCCGAAGACGCACCAAAACAGCGCCCCGATGCCGCAGGTGCCAAAGGCCAGGGCCGTGAGAAAATGAAGGAGATGCTGCTGCAAAAATTCGACGCCAATAAAAACGGCACGTTGGACCCCGATGAGAAAGCAGCCGCCCTGAAGGCCATGCAGGAACGCCGCAGCGGCAGCCCCAAAGGCGGCGCACCCGGCACCACCACCGAACCCACAAAAGGCGGCGGCCCGATGATGGCGAGGCTCCTGGAAAAATTCGACACCAATAAAAACGGCGTCCTCGATCCCGATGAACGCGCAGCAGCCATGCAGGCGCGCGCTGCCAAGTCCGGCGGGCCCCCGGCTTCCGGTGGCGGCAACACCGAGAATGGCAGCAAGTTCCGCCGCCCGCCAGAAGCGCCAAAAGAAGGCGCTGCCGCTAAGTAAACCGGCCGCTCTCCTTATTTCCCCACGCTGTCCTTCAGCAGCTTCAGCAGCGCATACCCGGAGGAATACTGGATGTCGCTGATCTTCCACGCTCCGCCCTGCTGAACGAAATGGTAGGTGAGGCGCTGCTTCTCTTCAAAATTCACAAAGGTCACCAGCACGGTGGTCTTGCCGTCTTCGGTCTTCGCCTTGTTGATGACGAACTCCTTGATCTCAGTGTCCTGCGCGTCGTAGAGCGGATCGGCGCCCAGCGCACCCACTTCACCTTTGGAATCGATCGTGTCTTTCCAAATGAGATCGCCTAGTTCCTTGGAGAAGTAATGGTTCACCAGCGCACGATCCTTGTCCTGAAAGAACGGCGACGCGTCTTTCTTCGCCGCTTTGTAGAGCTCGGCCACCAGAGCCTCCGGCGTGGCCGCTTTCTCAGCAGCGTGCAGATTCAAACCCAAACACCCGAGCAGCAGAAAAACAGAGAGGAAGCGCATGCGCCTGTTATCGACGCAAACGCACCAAAGTCGAGTTCATCATCTCAATCGTCCGCGCCCTTCTTCCCCTTCTTCTTGGGTGCATCCGGCAGCGGTGTTCCCCGCTGGCGTGCCTCCCACTCCGCATAGCCCTTCTTGCTGTGATTTCCCACGTACTGATAGGTGTCAAAAATCGCCCCATTGCCGAGCGCGCGCGGGTCTTTCTCTTCCTTCAAAATAGACTCCATCTTCCCGCGCAACTCCTGCTTCTTCGCAGCAAACTGTGGTTCCTTCGCCAAATTTTTGAGGCACTCAGGATCTTGGGCAATATTGTAAAGCTCCTCCTCCGGGCGGTAGTTGAAAGCAAGATCATAGAAGAACCCCTTGTTCTCCACGATCCACGATTTCGTCGGGCCATCATCGACATTGCCATAGCCCGTTTCAGGATCGCAGGCCGGCCAGCGCTCCGGGTGGTAGTTGTGGCTGTAGAAAAACTCCGGCGTGCGGATGGCGCGCACGGGATAGCCCCAGTCGTTCGGACGTCCCAGATCATGCCGTTCCTTGCCAGCCAGCATGATTTTCCGATCCTCCACAAAGCCGCTCTTCTCACTACGCAAAATGTTCACCAGACTGCTCCCGCTCATCTGCTCATGCTTCGGCAGTCCCGCCAGTTCCAGATACGTAGGCGCAAGATCGCGCACGTTGACAAAATCCTCCACGACGCGCCCCGCCTTGATCCCCTTCCCCCAGCGCATGGCCAGCGGCAGATGATAGCCGTCTTCATAAATCTGCCCCTTCACCCGTGGAAATGGCATGCCGTGGTCTGACGTCACAATGATCAGCGTATCCTCCAGCAGGCCGGACTTCTTCAGCATATCAAGTGCCTGCCCAATCTGCTTGTCTCCCCACTCTACCTCGATCGCGTAGTCAGCCAGATCACCCCGCACCGTCGCGTTGTCAGGCAGATAGCCGGGCACCTTCACATCCGCCAGTTTCTTACCCAGCCGCACACCAGAATCCAGTTCGTAGGAGCGGTGCGGCTCCTTGAATCCCATCCAGAAGCAAAACGGCTTTGCTTGGTCACGCTGCTTCAGAAAGGCCTCGAAATTGAGCGGATAATCCGTGGTCGTGATGCCCTTCGCCGGAACCTCTTGTTTGAACTCATCAAAGCTCGGCCCGGCAGGATTGCGCGTGCGGCCTTCCAGTTTGAAATCGCCCGGCCCCCAGCCCTTGCCTGTCAGGCCCACGTTGTAGCCGCCCTTTTCGAGAAGGTCAGGATACACCGCAAACTTCGGCGGGAAAATGCCTCCATGACAGGAAGCCTCCTCAAGCTGCCAGGAATTCCGCCCCGTGAGGATCGTCGCCCGGCAGGGGCTGCACTTCGGATTGGAAGTGAAGGCATTTTTAAATAGCACCCCCTCCTTCGCCACGCGGTCGAAGTTCGGCGTCTTCACCCAGTCACAGCCATAGGCACCCGCATGCTGCCAGCCCCAGTCATCAAAAATAATGAAGAGAATGTTCGGACGCGGTGCCTCCGCTGCACGCATGCCGGCAGCGAAGACGAGAGCAGCAAAAATAGCCAGGTAGAATTTCATGCGCCGTGAAACGCATCAAAAATCCTCAACTTGCAGCCGCTTCTTCCACGCTCACACAAGTGCAGAT
Source organism: Prosthecobacter sp. (assembly GCF_029946185.1). GTDB lineage: Bacteria > Verrucomicrobiota > Verrucomicrobiia > Verrucomicrobiales > Verrucomicrobiaceae > Prosthecobacter. Next base: position 17,442 of record NZ_JAQSEA010000118.1, on the reverse strand, counting down.
CAGATGGCGGTCACCATAGACATTGTCGATTCGCGACACCGGCGGCCAGTACTTGGCCTCCTGCACCCACGGCAGCGGGAAGGCGGCGGCTTCCCGCGTGTAGGCGTGCGGCCAGTCGCTCTTAGTCACGGCAACAGCGGTGTGCGGCGCCTGCTTGAGCGTGTTGTCCGTCGGGTGGCTCTCACCACTTTCCACGCCGGTCATCTCTGCATGGATGCACTGCATCGCCTCGCAAAACCGGTCGATCTCAGCCTGGCTCTCGCTCTCCGTGGGCTCGATCATCAGCGTGCCAGTGACCGGCCAGCTCATCGTCGGCGCATGATAGCCAAAATCCATCAGCCGCTTCGCCACATCCTCCACCGTCACCTTGTGGAAATGGCTGAAATCCAGAATGCACTCGTGCGCGACGAATCCCTTCGTCCCCTTGTACAGCGTGGGGAAATTCGCCTCCAGCTTCTTCGCAATGTAGTTCGCATTGAGGATCGCCATCTTGGTCGCATCCACCAGACGCGGCCCCATCATCGCAACATACATCCATGAGATCGTGCAAATGCTCGCGCTGCCCCATGGCGCGGAACACACCGCACCTTCATGGATATCAGCCCCCCAGGTGTGATGCCCTGGCAAATGCGGACGCAGATGCGCAGCCACCGCAATGGGACCGACGCCCGGCCCGCCACCGCCATGCGGAATGCAGAAGGTCTTGTGCAAATTCAGATGGCACACATCCGCGCCGATGCGCCCCGGCGAGGTCAGCCCCACCTGCGCATTCATATTCGCACCGTCCATGTACACCTGCCCGCCATGCTCATGCACCAGTCCGCAAATTTCGACGATGGACTCTTCAAACACACCATGCGTCGAAGGATAGGTGACCATCAGCGCGGCCACCTTGTCTTTGTTCGCCTCCAGCTTCGTCTTCAAATCATCGACCGAAATGTTGCCTTGGATGTCACACGTCACTGCCACCACTTTAAAGCCGCACATCACCGCACTGGCCGGGTTCGTACCATGCGCCGAAGTGGGAATCAGGCAGACATCGCGGTGCTCCTCGCCACGCGCGGCATGGAAGCGCTTGATCGCCAGCAGTCCGGCATACTCACCCTGAGATCCCGCATTCGGCTGCAACGACACCGCGTCAAAGCCGGTGCATTCCGCCAGCCAGCCTTCGAGATCACTGAACATCGTGTGATAACCCTCCGTCTGATCCTGCGGCGCGAAGGGGTGCAGCCCGTTCACCTCCAGCCAGCTCAGCGGCATCATCTCCGCCGCAGCATTCAGCTTCATCGTGCAGGAACCCAGCGGGATCATGCTCCTGTTCAGCGCGATGTCCTTCGACTCCAGACGGTGCAAGTAGCGCATCATCTCCGTCTCGGAGTGGTACGAATTGAACACCGGATGCGTCAGAAATTCGGACGTGCGGTGGTGCCGCGCGGAGCAGTTCAGCGGGCTTTCGTCATCAATCACCGGCGGCCGCTGCGCCTTGGAAATGCCAAAGGCGGTGAGCAGGTTGAGCAGCTCGTCCTCCCGCACGCGCTCATCCAAAGCGATACTCACGGTGGTGGCGTCGATCTTGCGCAGATTGATACCAAAGATCAGCGCACCCTTGAGCAGGTCATCGGCGTTCGGAACGCGCACGCTGAGCGTGTCAAAGAAGTCATCGCTCAGCACATCCATGCCTGCACGCAGCAGCTCGCCAGCCAGCCAGACCGCCGCACCATGCACCCGGTGCGCAATAGTCTTGAGCCCCTGCGGCCCGTGATACACCGCATACATCGACGCCATCACGGCAAGCAGCACCTGCGCCGTGCAAATGTTGCTGGTGGCTTTCTCACGGCGAATGTGCTGCTCACGTGTTTGCAAAGAGAGCCGATAGGCAGGCTTGCCGGAGGCATCCTTCGAAACACCGATCAAACGTCCCGGCAGACGCCGCTTCAGCGCATCCTTCACCGCCATGAACGCCGCATGCGGTCCGCCAAAACCCAGCGGCACGCCAAAGCGCTGGCTGTTGCCCACGCAAATGTCCGCGCCGAATTCACCCGGCGGCCGCAGCACCGTGAGCGCCAGCAAATCAGCGCTGACGACGAGCAATGCACCCGCATCATGCGTCTCTGAAGCCAGCGATTCAAAATCATGAATCATGCCACGCGTGTCAGGATACTGCACCAGCACGGCAGCCAGTCCCTTCGTGCCATCATGCTTCCATTTCATCACGTCTCCCACTTCCACGCGAATCCCCAAAGCATCCATGCGTGTGCGCACCACTTCAATGTTATGCGGGTGGCACTGGTCTGAGACAAACACATGCGAAGCCCCGGCCACCTGCGCCACCGCCAGCCCCAATGCCTCAGCACACGCGGTGCCCTCATCGAGCAGCGAGGCGTTCGCAACGTCCAGCGCCGTGAGGTCGCGGATCATCGTCTGAAAATTGATCAAAGCCTCAAGCCGACCCTGCGCGATCTCCGCCTGATACGGCGTGTACGCCGTGTACCAGCCCGGATTTTCCAAGATGTTCCGCTGGATGACCGGTGGCGTGAAAGTGTCATGGTATCCGAGCCCGATGAACGAGCGCATCACCTTGTTCAGCCCCATGATCTGCCGCATGCGGCGCAGGGCCTGCTCCTCGCTCAGCGGCGGTGCCAGGTTGAGCGGTTCACGCACGCGAATGCCTTCCGGCACCACTTGATCAATCAGATCATCGAGCGTTTTGAAACCAAGCGTTTGCAGCATGCTCTCCACCTCGACGGCAGAGGGACCAATGTGGCGGCGGGAGAAATTTGTGGGCATCGAAAAACGGGGCGGTTTAGGAGGCCACCACGCTACCTAGCCGGGGGCCGGTGTCACTTGCCAAACAGCGCCCAGAATTTTTTCTCCGAGGCCTTCTGCTTGCCCTTGGCCTCCCGCAGAAAGGGGGCCAGTGCCGCCAGATTGATGATCCAGTGATTGATGAAGTTAAACGGCGCACGCAGAGGGCGTTCGAAATCCACAAACAGCACCACACGGTAGCCATCGGTGTCATTCCAGACTTCATGGTTGTACGTGTCGTCAAAGATGATCGCCTTGCCCTCCTCCCAGGCATAGACTTGGTCGGCGATGCGGATGCGGCACTGGTGGCGCGGTTCCGGCACCATCAGCCCAAGGTGCATGCGCAGCACACCCGCAAAGGGACCGCGATGATGGGGTATGTGCTTGTTCGGTGAAAGGATGGAGAAGAAGCCGGTGGTGCAGCCCGGGATCTTTGCCAGCACCTTCATCGTCTCCGGGCAGTGACGGGCGTTTTCCTCGCAGTCCATGCCGACGCCCTTGAGGAAGAACGTCTTCCATTGGTCATCACCTTGAATCATGCCGACCTCTTTCACGATGTCCTGAAAGCTCGGCATCGCATCGCGGTATTTCATGATCGAATCGACTTCGGCGCGCACCTTCTGCCAGTCCGCCTCGATGTCCTTCACCCAAGGGAAGTGCCGTGAGTCATAGATCGGCGGATCACCCTGAATGGAACAATGCGCAATCACCGACTCAGCGAGATCCTGCAGGCGGTTGGTCAGGCGCTCCACCCAGCCGTTGGCTGGAAAGGTGCGGTGGCGGCGGTGATAACCGTCAATCGGCTTGAGCTGAAAGCCGGCGGGAACAGTGGCGATGGAGGGAGATGCTTCGGGAGGCATGGGCGAGAGTCCGGAACGAGTAACGAATTTGTTACTCAATGCAGCCGGAAAAAAACCGGAAAAGCACTCAAAATGGCACCTTGCTCAGGCTATGTGCTTGCCATAGGCCCCGGCATCCATCAGAGCGTCAAACTCCGCCGGGCTGGATGGCTTGATCTTGAAAATCCAGCCGCCGGTGTAAGGCTCCCGGTTGAGCAGCCCCGGATCGCTGCCGAGCGCTTCATTGATAGCCACGATCTCACCCGCCACCGGAGCATAGATATCGCTAGCCGCCTTGACAGATTCGATCACGCACACCTGCTGCCCTGCCGTGACCTGAGCACCCACTTTAGGGGGATCCACAAAGACCACATCTGTCAGTTCCGCCTGCGCATGATCCGTGATGCCGACCGGAGAGGGGCTTTGCGTGGGATCAATCCATTCATGGGATTCACGGTAGCGGAGTGTGTCAGGGACGTTGCTCATGGGGATGTCGGTTGGGAATTAAACAGACGGCTTGCGATAAAATGGCTTCTTCACCACCTCCGCCGGGAAAAGCCGCCCGCGGATTTCGATTTCCAGCGTGCTGCCGATCGTGGCGGCGCTCAGCGGCACGTAGGCCATGCCTATGCCCACACCAAGGCTGGGAGACTGCGTGCCACTGCACACCTCGCCGATGATATCCCCGGCAAATGCCACGGGATAATGCGGGCGCGGCGGCGGGGCAGCACCCGTCATGCGAAAAGCGGCCAGTTTATCAGGCAGTCCGGCAGCTTTTTGCGCCACCAGCGCCTCTCGCCCGGTAAAGTTTCCTTTGTCGAGATCCACAAAGAAGCCAAGCCCCGCCTGCAGCGGCGTGCGCTGTTCAGAAAGATCATTGCCATTGAGCGGGTAGCCCATCTCAAGACGCAACGTGTCACGGGCTCCGAGCCCGCAGGGCATGCCACCGGCAGCCTTCACGGCCTCCACGATCTTGCGGAACCACATTTCCGCCGTCTCCATGGGCATAAAAAATTCAAAACCTTCCTCACCGGTGTAGCCCGTGCCGCAGAGCCACATCGGCCCGGTGTCGGTCATGGTGACGAGGATGGTGTTGTGCTCGGGAAAAGAGGTCTCATTGCCAAACACCGCCGCCGCCACTTCCCTTGCCTTCGGTCCTTGGATGGCCAGCCCGGCGGTGAAATCACTCGCGTTGGCCATCATCACATCGTCATCCTTGTTGAGCTGGGTTTCAAGATGCTCCCAGTCTGCATCAATGCGCGAAGCATTCACGACGAGATAAAATTCACGCTCACTGGTCCGGTAGGCAATCAGGTCGTCAATCACTCCGCCTAGTCCGGTCAGCAGCAGCGTGTACTGCCCCTGACCCGGCTGCAGCTTGGTGATGTTGTTGGTCAGCACCCGGTTCAGAAAGGCCTCGGCACCGGGCCCGCTCACGATGAACTGCCCCATGTGCGAAATATCAAACACGCCAACGCTCTGCCGCACCGCCTTGTGCTCATCGACGATGCCCGTATACATCACCGGCATGTCCCATCCCGCAAAGGGCACCATGCGTGCACCCATTTCCACATGGACGGCGTGCAGGGGAGTGCGGCGGAGAGGAGTGGTGTCGGACACGATTCTCCCATGTTGTGAAGCGCGAACGCTTTGTCAATTCGCGCGGTATTTTAAGCCAATTTCTGAATACCAATCTCATTTGCAGCCCCCCGCATCCGCTCCATACTCCGCCTCCCCCAAACGCCCGAGCTAAAAAAAGCCCAACCCATGGCAGCACCTTTCCTCACTCCGGACTTTCACATCCGCTGGTCCACCCTGACCCCCGAACACATCGAAGCCGACATCCGCGCCGCTCTTGAAAAAGCGCAGGCGAATCTGGATGCCGTCATCGATCAGGATCGCGGCAAGCTGATGAACTTTGACTCCGTCGTGCTCGGCCTGGACGAATGCACTCGGGAGCTGAACGAAGCCTGGGGCTTGGTAACCCATCTCGATTCCCTCTGCAACTCCCCCGCCCTGCGTGAGGCGCACAACAAGATGCTGTCGGAAGTCAGCTCCTTCTTCGCCAAGATCCCTCTCAATGAGCATCTCTGGGACCTGTTTGTCACTTACAGCAAGACCGACGAGGCCAGGCAGCTCACCCCCGTGCACAAGCGTGCCCTGCAGGAATCCATGGAAGGCTTCATCGAGGCGGGTGCCGACCTGTCGCCGGACAAGAAGAAGCGTGTCGAGGAGATCGAAGCCGAACTCTCCAAGCACACGCAGAAGTACTCCGAGAACGTGCTCGACTCCACGAACAAGTGGGAGCTGCTCATTGAAGACGTGGATCGTCTCAGAGGTCTGCCACAGACCGCCATCGACGCCGCAAAGGCGGACGCCCTGGCCAAAACCCTCGGCACCCCAGAAAAACCAGTCTATCGCTTCACCTTGAAGGCCCCTTCGATGATTCCGGTCATGGAATACCTCGAAGATGAAGGCATTCGCCATCAGGTCTGGGAAGGCTCCACTGGCATTGGCCGCAGCGGCGAGCATGACAACACCGAACTCGTCTGGAACATCCTGCGCCTGCGCCATGAAAAGGCGCAGATCATGGGCAAGGCGAACTTCGCCGATCATGTCCTGAACCACCGCATGGCCAAGAACGGCCAGAGCGCCTTCCGTTTCATCACCGACCTCTACGAGCGGGTTCATGAAGCCTTCAAGCGTGAAACCATCGAACTGCAGGAGTTCCGCGCCGACAACGTCCACCAAGACGTCGATCTCTTCGAGCCCTGGGAAGTCGCCTTCTGGAGCGAACGCCAGCGCAAATCCAAGTACGATTTTGATGAAGAGGAGCTACGCCCTTTCTTCCCCATCGACCGGGTGCTTAACGGCATGTTCCAGCTGGCAGAGAAAGTCTTCGACCTTCGCATCGTCAGCCGCGAAGTCGTGTATGTCGAGCCCGGCCAGGAAGCTCCCGCCAACGTCAGCACCCAGCCCGGCAAAGCAGGCCCCGTGGAGGTCTGGCACCCGGAAGTGAAGTTCTATGAAGTGCGCAATGAAAAGGGCGTGCACATCGGCTCCTTCTACGCCGACTGGCATCCGCGTGACTCCAAGCGCGGCGGTGCCTGGATGAACTACCTCAAGATGGGCGTCCCCCCCAGTGGCGAGCGCGACCGCCGCCTGCACCTCGGCCTCATCTGCGGCAACATGACACCGCCGGTCGATGGCAAGCCGGCTCTGCTCACGCATGACGAAGTCACCACCGTCTTCCATGAATTCGGCCATCTCCTGCACCAGCTCTGCGGCAACGTCGAAATTCCCTCGCTCAACGGCGTCAGTGTTTACTGGGACTTCGTGGAACTGCCCTCGCAGCTCATGGAAAACTTCTGCTGGGAGCGCGAGAGCCTCGATCTCTTCGCCCGCCATCATGAAACCGGTGAAACCATTCCCCCTCGGCTCTTCAAGAAGCTGCTGGCCGCCAAAAACTACCGCAGCGCCAGCGACATCATGCGCCAGCTCGCATTTGGCAAGCTCGACCTCGAACTGCACATGCACCACGCCACCGATGAAGGCGCGGACCTCGACAAACTCGCACGCTCCATTCTGAAAGGCTACGTCATGCAGCTCAAAACCGAGCAGCCAACGATGGCACGCCGTTTCGGCCATCTGTTCAGCAGCCCGGTCGGCTACGCCGCCGGCTACTACAGCTACAAATGGGCCGAAGTGCTCGATGCCGATGCCTTCACCCGCTTCCAGCAGGAAGGCGTGCTCAATCCCACCGTCGGCCGCGAGTTCCGCGACACCATCCTCAGCAAAGGCAACTCCGAAGACCCCGCCAAGCTCTTCCAAAACTTCATGGGCCGCGACCCCGACGCCATGGCCCTCCTCGTCCGTGCCGGGCTGGCATAAAGTAGAATGGGTGTGGCGACAGCCCGCCCGTTTGCGAGCGTACGGCAAACACGGCGGCTTGCGTACGCCTCCCAGAGCCGGGAGGTTTGGCGAAGGGAGCTTTTGCGTGCTCAAAACCGCAGTCCGCCAAACACACCCAGCGCACAACCGGATGCCCGCGTGCTGTGGGCATTTCGTTACCTCCATGCGAACGGTCGGTCTGACGCCACCCATTCTACGCCTTCGCCACCCGCCCACGATACGCGACAGCAAAGAACACACACACCGCCGCCGTCAGCGCCGTCTCGCCCCACCAAAATCGCGACCAGTCAGTACTTTCACCCTCCGTGCAGGCATCAAACCACCAGCCGCCACCCAGGTACCCAAGCAGATTGCCCACCCCGCTCATCAGCATGGCCAGCAGCGCCTGCGCACGCACCCGCCATTTCGGATCAATGCGCTCCTCCAGATAGATCTGGGTCGTGATGAAATAAAGAGTGTAGGCAAAGCCGTGCAGAAAGGTGCCAAACAACACGCTGGGCAGCGTGTTGAACGTGTTGAAGGAGTAGCGCACCACGCATATGGCGATGCCCGAGAGGAAAACCCACTTCAGACGCACACGCGTCAGCAATCCCGACAGCAGCAGCATGACCACCACCTCGGTCGTCTGCCCGAGCGATATAACCGCAGAGATGTTCTTCACGCCGAGATCGTGCAACTGGCGTGAGGTATACGGATAGAAAGCCGCCAGCGGAATGCAGTACAACGCCGCCGTTAGGAAGACCACGCGGTGATCGCGGTGAATGAGCAGCCCAAGAGCATCCAGCCCGAGGATCTGCTTCCAGGTGCGGTGCTGCACCACCTCGCCGGGCGGGATCATCGGCAGCCGCCAGGTAAGGCTCATCACCACCAGCCATAGCCCCGCAGCGGTCACTCCCGCCACCAGCGAGGCATCGGCACGCAGCACAAAGCTCACGATCCAGCAGCCCACCATCCACCCCCCCGTGGCCCAGGCACGCAACGGGCCAAACTGCACCTTGGCGTCATGCAACTGAGAGAACACAATGCTGCTGGTCACGCTCCAGGCCGGCAGGGCACAAAGAGCCAGCACCTGCGCACAAACCAAAACCGCAGCATCACTCCAGCCCCAGGCCAATGCACCGCAAGTGAGCAGCAGAGCCAGGCTCGTCGCCGCCGTCAGCCAGCGCAGCAGCAGCACCGGCGAATGCTTTTGATCCGCCAGCGCCCCCACAAACAGCGGCGAGATGAACGCAGCAGTCGCAGTCGTGGCGAACACCCACGGCACCAGATGCCCGCGACCATGCGCATTGAAGACGTTCGAAAGCGGCACACTCCACATCCCCATCGGCAGCGCTGTGCAGAAAAACAGCGTCGCCAGCGATTTGCGGCTGGCTTTGGCATCCGGGGCGGGGTTGGACATCGTTGTTATTTTGAAATAAGCCGGGAGTCGGGAAACTCCAACAACGAGTCTGTAAAAAGCGTTGGTTGCACCCCCGCCCTGCCTTTTCATCTTCCGCGACCTTTTCTCCCCCTCCACACCACACCATGGAAAACGTCATCATCATCGGCACCGGCTGCGCCGGCTATACCGCAGCCATCTACACCGGCCGCGCCAACCTCAAGCCCCTGATCCTCTCCGGCAACATGCCCGGCGGCCAGCTCACCACGACCACAGAGGTCGAAAACTTCCCCGGCTTCCCCAATGGCATCATGGGCCCGGAGCTGATGATGAACATGCAGACCCAGTCGGAAAAGTTCGGCGCACGCATCGAGTACTCCCTCGTCAGCAGCGTCAAAAAGACCGCTGCAGGCCACTTCGAAGTCCACACCGACGGCGGCACCGTCTATGAGACCCACACCGTCATCGTCGCCACTGGCGCTTCCCCGAAGCATCTCGGCCTGCCCAACGAAAAGAGCCTCATCGGCCGCGGTTTGACCAGCTGCGCCACCTGTGACGGCGCCTTCTACCGCAACGTCCCCGTCTGCGTCATCGGCGGCGGCGACAGCGCCTGCGAAGAAGCCAGCTTCCTCACCAAATTCGCCAGCACCGTTTATTTGATCCATCGCCGCGACGAATTGCGCGCCTCAAAAATCATGGCTGACCGCGCCCTCGCCAATCCGAAGATCAAGCCCGTCTGGAACTCCACCGTCTCTGAATACCTCACCGACGAAAAGGGCGAAATGCGCGCCGTCACCCTCGAAAACCTAGTCACCGGCGAGAAAAACGAGCTGGAACTCAAGTGCGTCTTCGTCGCCATCGGCCACGTCCCCAACGGCAAGTTCCTCGGCGATCTCGTCGATACCGACGAAAATGGCTACATCCTGCAGACCCAAGGCACACGCACCAAGACCGAAGGACTCTTCGCCGCCGGTGACGTCGCCGACCACGTCTATCGCCAGGCCATCACCGCCGCCGGCCAAGGCTGCGCCGCCGCCCTGGAGGCCGAGCGCTACCTCGCCGATCACGACGTGCATTGATTGAAGCTGGACAGACACGCCGCGCCACGGCATATGGTCGCGGCTTTTCACGCCTCACACACGTAACCCCCACGCATGAGTCATTTGGTGATCCCTCCAGCCCTCCGTCTTGTTCTTCTTTCTGCCTTCGCACTCCTGGCTTCCTGCCAGAGTTCGAGTTCCCGTGGACAGACGCAGTACCTCGAAGCTTTTTCCACCGGAACCGTCCCGCATTCCGCAATGTACAACGCCGATCAGGACTCCTATTGGGATGGAGATGGCATGTCCGGAGCTCCCAGTATCACCATTGATATCAGCGATCAGAAGGCCTACTTCTACAAAGGCGGCGCACTCGCCGGTGTGTCCGCGCTTTCCACTGGCGACGAACGCCATGCGACGACAACGGGAAACTTTAAGGTCACCGAGAAGGACCAGTGGCACAAATCCAACCTCTACGGCGACTTTGTAGACAGCTCAGGCAATGTCGTCGTGGCCAACGTTGACGTCACCAAGGACAAAGCACCTCCCGGCGCAAAGTTTGAAGGCTCCAAGATGCACCATTTCATGCGCTTCGTTGGCGGCATCGGCATGCATGAGGGCTTCCTCCCCGGCTACGCCGCCTCCCATGGCTGCGTTCGCATGCCGCCGCACATGGCGACTATTTTCTACAACAACGTCACCAAAGGCACCCCCGTCACGGTTCGCCCTTGATGATTAGCTGCTGAAGTCATGACACCGGAAACACTGCTCGAAATCGACCCCACGGACGTCAACAGTCTGCTGGTGCGTCCCGGCGAGCGCACGTTCCGGCTCGTTGACTGCCGCGAGGAAAGCGAATGGCATATCTGCCACCTGCCAAACGCCCAGCTGGTGCCCTTATCCCAGTTTGGTGAGTTGGCGCCACAGCTTTTCACCGATCCGCAGGAGCACGTCATCATCTACTGCCACCACGGCATGCGCAGCCTCCGCGCCACGGAGTTTTTACGTCAGCGCGGCATTGCCCACACCCAGAGCATGCGCGGCGGCATCCAGGCCTGGTCAGACATGGTCGATCCCTCCACGCCACGTTACTGACACACATCCGGGCGAGATTGCTATGGCACACAGTGCCTGCGCGACTACCCTTCACGCTACCCCCGCACACGTACGCACGCATGGTTCGACTCATCACACAGCAAGGACAGCTCATCGACTGGAATGACGAAAAGACCCATCCCTTCCCGGATAATCTCGTCTTCCTCGATTTGCTGAACCCCGGCCGTGCCGAGGAACTCGAAGCGGAAAAATGGCTCGAATACCAGCTCCCCACGCGTGAAGAAATGCAGGAGATCGAGGAATCCAGCCGACTCTACACCGAGAAGGGCACGCTCTACATGACCGCGTGGCTCCCCGTCGGTCTGGACAATCCAGATCCCGACAACACCTCCATCTCCTTCGTCATCGCACCGGACTGCCTCACCACCGTGCGCTATGCAGACCCCCTGTCCTTCCGCATTCTCGCGGATCAGGCGAAGCGTCAGTGCACCATGCCCCTCACCAGTGATGCGGTCTTTCTCCTCCTGCTCGAACTCATCGTCGCCCGCATCGCCGATGCGTTGCAGAGCGTCGAAGGCGACATGAAAAAAATCTGCCGCGACATCTTCAGCCTCGATCCGCACAAAGCGCACGCGGCAATGGAAAAAGACCTCAGCGATGTCGTCAAGCTCCTCGGCCGCCGCAGCGCCCTCGTCGCCAATGTACGCGAGAGCCTCCTCAGCATCAGCCGCATGCTCCAGTATTTCCTCAACAACGCCGCCAGTTGGATGCGCGCAGACCTCGCCGCGCAGTTCCGCAGCGTCATGCGCGACATCAAGAGCATGGACGACTACACCAACCAGCAGACGCAGGAGATGACCTTCCTGCTGGAGTCCACCCTCGGCCTCATCAACATCCAGCAGAATCAGATCATCAAGATCTTTACCGTCGCCAGCGTGCTCTTCATGCCTCCGACCCTCATCGCCAGCATCTACGGCATGAACGTCGGCCTACCCGCCGCCAACAACGACTGGGCCTTCATCCTCGTCATGATCCTGATCGTCCTCTCCGCGATCCTGCCCATCGTTTACTTCAAGAGCAAGCGCCTGCTCTAATACCACGATCTATTGAAAACAGGTCTGTTTTCTCTTTGCCACACCCTCCCCGCTTCGCACCAGCCCTGAAGGGGCTGCGGACTCAGCCCAGGGTCAGCCAAGCCTCAGCGAGGCGACCCTGGGTATCGCAGACAATCCGGGCCAGCAAACCCAGCACTCCTCAAAGCCACGCCGGGTTCCAGCAGCTTGTCATTCGTAGCTTTAGCGAAGAATGGGCGTCCGCAACGTGTCCCGCCGCACTCCTCTGCCGCTGGCTTGCATGCGTGCCACCGTAAGATTGGCTGCCTCCGCAAACCACCGCGCCTTCTGAAAGACAAGCGCAGCCTCTCCTAGTACCGATAGCTGAAGCGGACGCTGCCAAAGTGCGCCTGCATATCATGGCGGAAAAACTGCCCCTGGTAGGACAACATGAGGCTGAACTGGTCCGTGAAAGCAAAGCTCACCCCCATCCCAGCCACCAAATAGTCTTGGCCGGGCGTCTGACTGCCACCAGTGGCCGAAAAGGGCACATTGATCAGCGACACACTGCTGCCGTTGTTATTTTTAATGTTCTGCCGCTCATAGCTCAGCTGCACCTGCGGAGTGATCGTCGCAAAGCGCGTCTTCATCTGCTTGGACGCAGACCAGCCAACTCGACTGACCAGCGATTGAAAGCTTTGCGCGCTGTAACGCAAGGCCGCCAGACCACCCCCAGTTTCACTGTAGGCGTCCACCGAGCCATACAAGTAGTCCACCCCGAGAAAGGGGCCAGTCACCAGCGTGTCGTTCTGGAAGCGGAAGCTCCAGCCCGTGTTGTACTGCACCGAGTGCGTGTACGTACGGGTCGAGCCAAAGGCCGTCGGGAAAGGCACACCCGCATTGCGAATGGAGTCCATCTGATAGGTGCCAAAGCTGTAGAGCAGGCTGTTCCAGAACCTGCCACGCACATAGGAGATGTAGGCAGAGAGCGCCGGACCTTCGAGATCCACACTGCCGGCATTTCCAGTGTACCCCTGGCTGCTCTGCAAAAAGGACGCCGCGAATCCAAGCGTCACCCCCCGTGAGAAATGACGCTCGGCACCGACTCCAGACGCCCAGGAGTCCACCTGCACACCAGACTGAGTCCGGATCGCGTTAAGTTTGACATTGCCGTAGTTCACCGTGGCAAACACCTCCCACTGACGCGAACGCGCCACACGTTTGGCAATGGGCGACTCCTTCTTGGGGTCGCCGTCCCCCTGACCAACAATGACTCCTTCATCAAGTGCGGCAGTAATGGAATCAGAGTCAGAATCTTCCTCACCGCCGCCAGACCGAAGGTTAAAAAGATGCCCGTTAAGATCACTCGTGACCGTGTTGCTGCCTGCAATCAATGCCTGCCCCTGGACAGCGGCAAGCGCCAGCCCGCCATTCGTGTCGATGATGGAGAACACACCATCGGATTGATCAAGATAACTGGTAACACCGCTCGCCAGCCCCAAGCTGCTGTCATTCAAAGCAAGCGTCGAGATGAAGCCGCCAGCATTCGCATCGCCGGCATTGAGATGAACAAGCTGCCATTGGTCACCGCCATGAAAGCCGGCCATGCCATTGGGATTGCCAATGACCACAGTGCCGCCAGCCGTGGCGTCCAGCTGACCATGAAGATTGATGGAATCCGCCGCCGTGGAATTGCTGAGATTGTTTCCCAGACCCGCGCCGCTGAAAAGATCCAGCCGGATAACGCCGCCCGCGCCCATCACCACAGCAGCCGAGCCCGACGTAGTGAGTGCAAAGTTCGTCGCCGTTGCCACCACCCCCGGATCACCGACGCTGAGCGTGCCATTGATGAAGACGGACTGGTTCACCGCCGTGGTGATGGCACCCGTTCCAGCCAGCAGACTGTCGCTGCTGAGATCAAGCCGTGTCGTCGTCACCGCAGCGTTGGCGATCAAAGTGGCATTGTTCTGCACCGTCGTGGGGCCGTTGTAGTCGCTGTCGGCGCTGACCACCAGCGTCGTTCCATCCACCACCAGATCCGAGCTGGCGCTGGTTCCACTGATGCCTGTGCCGCTCACATTCACCGTCCCACCACCCGTAATGGTGAGCACGGTGCCGTCCTTCACCAGACCGCCCGTCAGATTCAAAACACCACCACCCGTATTGATGCTCGCATTCGTCTCAGCCGCGATCGCTCCCGTGTAGGTGCTCGTGCCGTTGTTGCGCAGCGCCCCTCCACCGCCCGCACCGCTGCCATTGAGCTTCAGCGCTTCGGAAGTGCTGTAGTTCACGTTGTTGAGCAGCAGCGTCCCGCCGCTGCTCACAGTGGTGCCTGCGTCACCCGTGCCCAGCGCATTGTTGCTGGTCACCTCCAGCGTGCCGGCGCGCACGTTCGTCGCCCCTGCATAGGTATTGTCACCATTGAGGGTCAGCGTCCCGCTCCCGGCCTGAGTCACCCCACCGCTGCCGCTGATCACACTGGCAAAATCGGTTCCCTGCGTCACCGCATCCGTGCGCTTGAATGCCAGAGTGCCATCGTTCACGAGAGCACTGCTCGTGGACAAAGAACCCGTGGTGCCACCGTCACCGATCTGCAGCGTGCCTTCACTGATGGTCGTGGTGCCGGTGTAGCTGTTGGCTCCCGTGAGCACCCAGGTGCCGGTGCCGGATTTGGTCAGCACCGTCGCACCACCATTGTCACCAATCACTGCCGCAAGAATGTTGTCACCGGCATTCGTTCCGGTGAGCGTCAGCGTGCGGATGCCGCTCTGACCGTTAAAACCCATGCTGCCAGTGTTGGTAAAGTTCACCGCTCCCGTGCCCGAAGCATCCAGGGTGCCACCGTTGCTGCCAACACTAAACAGCCGGTCCGTGCGGGTGTTTCCGCCAGTATATTGCAGAGTGCCACCATTGAGCACCAGGTTCGTCGCAGCACTGGTGGACGCCCCCAGATTGCTGTTGCTGCCACCATTCGCGAGAACAGACACACTCAGCACCCCTGCGTTGATCGTCGTACTCCCGCTGTAGCTGTTGTCACCCGTCAGCGTCGTGGTGCCTGAACCCGCTTGCGTGAAGGCACCACTGCCGCTGATCGCATTGGCAACGGTGAGGGCATCCGAACGGTTGATGATGAGGCTGGCGTTGTTGGTCACAGCTCCCGTGCCGAGCGTCCCCGTCGTGCCTCCCGAGCCGATCTGAAGCTCGCCCGCACTGATCGTGGTGGTTCCGGCATAGGTGTTGGTGCCGGTCAGCGTGAACGTCCCCAAACCTTCTTTGACCAAGGACAACGCTCCTGATCCACCGTCTTGAATGACTCCGCTGAAGATGGTGCTGGAGTTGTTGCCGCTGGTCGTCAGCGTGGCCGCAGTGGTGGAGTTGTTTTGCACGGTGCCTGAGCCGGCCAGCGAGCCAATGCGCGTGTTCAGTCCATTCAATTCCAAGGTGGCATGCGCTCCCACAATGATGGCTGATTCCAGATTGCTGCCACCGATTTTCAACACCCCGGAACTCACGGTCGTGGCTCCCGTGTAGGTGTTGGCTCCGGTGAGCAGCCAGGTGGCGTCGCCTTCGATGCTCACTGAGGTGGCCCCGCCAAAGTCTCCGATGGCTGCGGCGATGACGTTCACCCCGGTCGTGTTCGTCCCGGAAAGCACCAGCGTGCGCTCACCACTCTCGCCGTTGAACCCCATGCTGCCCGTGTTGGTAAAGTTCAAGTTGCCGCTGCCGGACACATCAATGCCTCCGCTGGCAAGGCCCAGGCTGAACAGCCGGTCCGTGCTCGCACCTGTTCCGGTGTATTGCAGGATGCCTCCGTTGAGCACCAGATTCTCAGCCACGTTTGACGCTGCGCCCATGTTGCTGCTGCTCCCGCCGTTGGCCATGACAGAGACTTTGAGGACCCCTGCGGTGATGATCGTCGCCCCGGTGTACGAATTGCTGCCGCTGAGCGTGGTCGTTCCAGCGCCCGCCTGAATGAATGAACCGTTGCCGCTGATGGTGTTGGAGATCGTCACTGCGTCCGAGCGGTTGACCACCAGACTGGCTTTGTTGATCACCCCACCGCTGCCCAGCTTGCCGGTGGTGCTGCCATTGCCGACCTGCAGCACGCCGTCATTGATGGTCGTGGTGCCAGAGTAGGTATTCGTTCCGGTCAACACCCAGGTGCCGCTGCCAGATTTCACCAGCGAAGTGGCCCCGCCGTTGTCGCCGATCACCGCAGCGAGAGTGTTGCTCCCCGTGTTTGTGCCTGTGAGGGTCAGGACGCGTACGCCGCTCTGGCTGTTGAAACCCATGCTGCCCGTGTTGGTGAAGTCCACCGCCCCAGTCCCGGAGGCATCCAGCGTGCCGCCGCTCGTGCCCACGCTAAACAGCCGGTCGGTGCTGGCTCCCGCACCGGTGTACTGCAACGCACCTCCATTGAGCACCAGGTTGGTCGCGGCACTCGTGCTTGCTCCGATGTTGCTGGCGGAGCCTCCGTTGGCAAGACTTGAAATCGAGAGCACCCCACCGGCAATAGTGGTTTTACCTGTGTAGGTATTCGCTCCGGACAGCACCCAGGTTCCAGCGCCGCTCTTGAGCAGCGTGGTGGCCCCCGAGTTCTCACTGATCAATGCAGCCAGCGTGTTGTTGTCGGTGTTGGTCCCGGTGAGCATGAGCATACGCGCTGCTGAAAAAGACAGCCCCATCGATCCTGTATTGGTGAAATTCAAAGCTCCGGTTCCCGATGCGTCGATGGTTGTCGTCACTCCCGCACTAAAAAGTCTGTCAGTGCTCGCACCTGCACCGGTGTACTTGAGCGTACCTCCGTTGACCTGAAGGTTGTTGGCCGCGGACGAGGATGCCCCGATGCTGCTGGCGCTCCCGCCATTGGCCAGAGTGTCCGCGATCAGGGTGCCGCCACTGATCGAGGTGAACCCGGTGTAGGTGTTCAGTCCCGAGAGTGTGGCCATTCCCTGGGCTTGGCTGACTGTTCCTGTACCACTGATGACATTGGACAAGGTGAAGGCGTCTGACCGGAACAACACAAGCACCCCGTTGTCCACAATATTGCCCGTCCCCACGCTTCCGCTGGCGGTGTTGTGGCCTATCTGCAGCACCCCTCCGCTGATGGTGGTCGTGCCTGAGTAGGTGTTGTTACCGGTAAAAACCCATTTTCCCCCGCTATTTTTTAACACTGAAGTCGCGCCCCCATTGTCACCAATGACGGCCGCAATGGTGTTGAACCCAAGATAGGAGCCCAGCAAGGTGAGCGTGCGCGCCCCTGTCTGACCGTTGAAACCCATGCTGCCCGTGTTGGTGAACTTCAAATCCCCCGTCCCGGAGGCTTCCAGGGTGCCTCCATTGGCTCCCAGGCTGAACAACCG
>NZ_JAQSEA010000117.1:1659-48621 GCF_029946185.1 Prosthecobacter sp. | reverse complement strand
GAGACGTGAGCCGCCGGAGTTCAAGGTGAAGTCACTGAAGTCTTCCTGCGCCGTTCCCACCGTAGCATCCACAATGAGGTAGCCACCGCTCATCGTGAGCGCCGCGCCATTGCCGACACGGCGGCTGGCATTCACATCATAGCCGGTCAGCACCAGGGTGCCGCCGAGCATCTTGAGAGATTCCACCGTGCTGTCACCGGCCGTGGAACCCAGGAGGTTCACCGTGCCCGCACCCACCTTGGTGATGGAGGAGTTCACGAAGTCGCCGCCATCAAGGAAGTTCACCCGCATGTTCACCTCACCACCGCGTGCGGAGTAGAGGTTCAGGTTGCGGTTATACAGCGAGTCCGCCTGGGTGAAGCGCACGCTGCCCGTGCCTGTGCCGAAGGTGATGGTGCCGGTGGTGTTCTCACCACCGATGGTGGTGTTTCCGGTCGTGTTGCCGAAGCCGTAGTTGCTGTTGCCCAAGCTGTTGTCCGGATCGGAGGTGTCCACACCCACATTCCAACTGGAGATGTTGAAGGTGCTGCCTTCATTGTGCAGGAAGAAAGAAACGTCCGCTGCCCCAATGCCCATGTTGCTGTCGATCAGCGAGCGGCCACCCATCTGGAAGCCGGACAGGTCGCTGTTCGGGTCCAGCGCCAGTTCTGCGGCGTCGCTGTAAAAATTGCCGGTGCCCATGTAGCGCAGCACTCCGCGCACGATGCTGATGCGGCCAGCGGCGTCATATTGCTGATAGAGATGCACGTTGGCAGTGTCTGTGCCTGCGACTTCCATGCGCAGAGCATCGTTGAGCGTGTCACCGCCGCTGAGATCCACCGCGCCCGTAATCTTGTCACGAATCTGTCCCCTGAAATTCACCGTGGAAAGGGAGGCACCCGTGTAGGTGGTGAAGATGCGGGAGGTCGCCTGCTCGCCGGCCAGCACCTTGGTGTCGCTGCCGTAGAGATTGCCATTGATATGCATGACCGTGTTCGAACTGGCGGCCTCGATGCGCGGAACAAAGTTGCGCCCGAAACCACCGGCACTGCCAGTCGCGTCCACATTGTCAAAGATGATATTGCCACCCCACTCGGTTCCATCGCCTTCCGCATACAGCGCCAGATTGTTGCCTTGAATTTGACCGATGACGAGATCCACACCCATGATGCGGGCGTTGTAGCCGAGGATTAATCCGCCGCCGCCGGTGAGGTTCAACCGCGTGCTCTGCCCCAGCGCCTGGTCATGGCGGGCGTAGAGGTAGCCATAGTTCACCGCAGTGTCGCCGGTGTAGTAGTTGGCCGCTTCCAAGGTCACACTGGAGCTGCCCGTTTTCATCAGGCCGTTGCCACCCGTGTTGTAGATGCTGGTGCGGATGATCGCCGTGGTGTAGTCGCCATCGGTGTTGTTGTAGGCGGTGTTGCCAGAGACGTTGTACTGTGCCCACTCGCTGCCAGCGTAGATGATGGCCTCTTTGCCATTGAAGTCGAGCGAGCCACCGATGATGTAGTTGTACATGTCGAGGTTGATGCCCGTGTTCGAAGCGTTCCCCAGCCGGTCCATCGTGCCCATGTTGGCAAACATCAGAACACCGGAATCGATCTTCAGCCCCCCGCCCTGCGTCATCAACAGGTTCACCTGATTGCCTGCAGTATTGACGTTGCTAACGGTCGTGTCGGAACCAAAGGACACCGAGTTCACCTCCACCACCGAATCCAGCGTGAGGATGGAATTGATGCGGGTAGTGAAGCCGTTGCCGATGGCATCGTCCGTAATGCCGACGAAGCGCACATTTTGATCCGCGCTGATGCCTGCCGTGGCGAGATCCAGTGGTCCGGCGGTTGCCGCGATGGTGCCCGGATCATTGATGATCTTGTAATCCGTGGAGCCGGGCGCATCCGAAAGCGGACGCAGGTAGTACACGGGTTCGCCGGTGATGGGGTTCGTGCTCAACACCGAGGTCATGAGGAACCGTGAGGTGCGGTCTTCATCCCAAGCGATGCCCGTAGTCGTGGAGAGAAGTGCAGGCCGGGTGCCGCCGAAGAAGCCGGGAATGATGGCGGTATTGCCGTTGGTGCCGTCGCCAGCGCCCACCATCGTCGGCGCATTGTCCACCAGCACGAGAGCACGGTTCGTCAAATCCGTGACACCGGAGGAGATGTCCATGCCGGGGTCGAAGAGACGCACCTGCACCGAGGTACCCTGATTGCGAATAATGTCGGTGAAGTGCCAGGCGGCATAGTCACCCTGAAGTCGCACGGCACCATTGATGACATCTGCGCCAATGGCGAACTCAATGCCGAACACCCCGCCGGTCACATTGACGACACCGACTTTTTCCTCGCCGGAGAACACGCCGGAGTAGTTTTCAATGCGCATCCGGGTGTAGCCGTTGCTGGTGATCGCCAGATTGTCATTCAACCGATCGCGGAACTCGTCAACGCTGGTGCTGCCAGCGCTGTAATAGAGGATCGAATTGCGGTCCAGTTCCATCCCCATCATACCCTGTAGATTCGCCACCCCAGAGACACGGGCTGCGCCGCTGCCATTGATAAAGTCACCGGTCCAGTCGGGCGAATTGGTGTAGAAGGCGAATTCATTGTTGCCAGTGCGGAGAATGTCCCCGCTGCCGTAGAGCGCGCCGCCCTGCTCACCCAGACGGATGTAGCCATAGCTGCTGCTGGCGGTGTTGAAGAGGGTGGGGCTGTCGATTTGCATCTGGCCGTTGAGCCGGACCACACGCCCGGTGCCAGTGGCCAGCACGGCACCACGGCCTTCATAGCCGGACCCGCCCAAGGTGAGCCATTCATAGACGGAGGGATCGGAGGTGGTGGAAAATTCCAGCGAACCGTTTTCGCCGATGATGGTGCCGTCGATTGCCGAACGGTTCGTGCCCAGCGCCCCGACGGCGGAAGAGCCCGCGCCGGCGACCTTGATCGTGCCGTTGTTGATCCAGGTGATGCCGCCGTAGCTGTTAAACATGTTCGCACGGATGGTGCCGTCTGGCGCACCCGTGAGCACCACGGTGCCACCGCCTTCGATGATCAGATCGCCCACGTCTGGATTGCCCAGGCTGGCGGGATCATCGGAAGCACCGAGGTGATTGGCGGTGAAACCGTTGGCAGCATTGATGTGGCTGAACTCGCTGGTGATGTAACCATTGATGGTGAGCGTCTTGCCCGCCGTCACATCCAGGAAACCGCCGTTGGAACCCATGAACAAGGTGCGTGCACCATCCAAGGTGACATCCTGCGTCACCGCCAGCGTGCCGCCGTCGAAATGCAGGTTGCCGCTGTCGAGCACGGCCCAGATGCCGGCCGAGCCAGCAGCGGCATTCGTGACATAGATCCCGTTGGTGTAACCAGAACCGCCATTGGAGAGCGTGGTCGCAGTGACCTGCTGGCTGCTATTCGTATTGAAGGTGCCTGCCGCCCCGGAGCCGCCGCCGCCGCCGCTGAAAATGAGCGGCGAACCGGTGAGGCTTGCGCCATTGGAGCCGCCAACATTGACCCGAGCGAGCGTCGCGATGCTGCCGTCGATGTTGCCCAGATTGCTTTCGCTGGAGATGCTCAGCACACCGTTGTTGAGGTAGATTTCACCGGTCTGGGTGTTGTCCGCAGTGAGGATCGTGGTGCCCGTTCCGCCCATGACCAGATTCACCCGGTCGGCACCGTTGTCGGTGATGGTGGCACCGATGGTCAGCGCGCCTGCACCATAGTTGTGGATCATCAGGTCGCGGCGGCTACCGGAACCGGTGAGATCGCCATCGAAGCTGCTGGTCAGAATGCCACCGCTGATGCTGCTGGATCCGGTATTGAGCGCGGAGATGAGGATCGCGCCACCGCCCAGCGTCATGGTCTGTCCGTCCAGGGTCAAATCCACCGGATCATTGAAGCGCAGATTGTCCGGCGTCGAGGCACCCGTGAAGGTGACATCATTGGTCACATCCACAGTGTTGCCCGTGGTGAAATCAGCCTCGGATGCGCCGGTCACATAGCCGGTGTAGGCGCTGATCTGCCCGCCTGTGCCGTTGTTCGCAAAATCCGTCGCTACTCCAATCGCGGTGCCATAGGTTGCATAGGACATAATGCCGCTATCCGTCAGACCGGTGGCCTGCAAGGTAAGCACCGAAGTACCGTCTCCGGTCTCAATGAAGCGGAAGGTACCGCCCTGGTTCTTGTAAAAGGCACCGGCGGCAGAACCAAAGTTGAGCGTGTCAGTGCGCCCGGTGGCAGACACGACACGGATGGTGGATTCCCCATTGAGGATGCGGAAGGTGCCCGTGAGGTTTTCGGTGCGGTTGGCCGCCGATCCGGCGATGTAGTTCAGCGTGCCGCCACCAAACAAAGCCTGGGCGTCGGCTTTACTGAAGCGGTCGTTGCCCAGCAGGCTGTCGGTCGTGGGATTGGCCTGCCAGATGGTCTCGCCGCCCATGAAGTTCCATTTCTCCACCGTGGAGGCACCCGCGCCGTTGGCATTGAAGATGATCGTGCCGGGGCCGGTGATGTTGGCGATGGAATTGACGAGTGTACCGTTGTCAACCAGGCGGGCGTTGATGACCATGGTACCACCGCGTGTCTGGAGAAAGCGCAGGTCACGGTCACTGCCACCGGTATAGCCCTGGTTTTCAAACACGATCGAGTAGTTCGAAGCCCCATCATCCGAGCCGATATAAACCGTGCCACTGCTGTTCTCACCCCCGATGTTGAGAGTGCCGTTGATGTTGTTGTTGTACACGGAAAGCTGCACGCCCCAGTTGAATACCTGACCGTCTCTGGTGAGCATGAGATGCGAGTCATAGGTGCCAGTGCTGACCCCATCCGCCCCGAGTACAGCGCGTGTCCAGTATTCGTTGGCCTGGATGAGCGAGTTCGCGCCATTCGACAAGAATCCGGTGCCGTCATTGCCTGCGGCATTCGGGTCATACATGATGCGGAAAAAGCCCTGACGCATGTCCAGCCGGCCTGTGGCATCCCACTGCTGGAACACATTCACATTGCCCTCGTCATGACCCGACATATAAAAACGTAGCGAGTGGTTTGAATCCAGCCGCGTGGCGGAGTCCCCGGTGCGATAAATGGAGGTGATGGCGGAGTTCGCCGGATCAGTGCCCAGATTGCCGGTCGCAATATCGCGGACCTGACCACGCAGATTCAGGGTGTACGTTTCACCGATGCTGGTCGAAATGGTGATCGGATCGGCATACGCATCGCTGTCGGTGAAGTTGGCATTGTTATCGGTGTAAATATTGCCATACAACGACAGGGTGCCGTTGTTACGTGCGGTGATGGTGTAGTATTGCAAATCGGAACTCCCTGCGGCATCCGCCACATCGAGGATCACGTCCCCGCCCCAGGTGCCGTGTGTGGCACCTTCGTTGCGCAACACGGTGGGTGATCCTTGGAAGGTATTTGACACACGGAGGTTGATGCCGCTGATGTTCGTACCATACTCAAGCAGCAACGCCGCGTTTCCTCCGTTCTGCACTTCACGCCCCGGGCCGCCCACTCCCAGCGCACCTGAATGGCGCGCAACCAGAGAGCCTTGATCACCGAGGTAAATGTTGCCCGTGATGGTGTTCCAGGTGTCAAAATACAACGTGTCACGCCCGGTTTTCGCCAGATCCGTCGTATTGATGATGTGGGAGCGTATGTAGGAGCTGTTGCCCGTCATGATTTCATACCAGTTCGGCGTGTCACGGTCGATATCATGCCAGATGGCGTTGGAGTTGATCAGCGATGGACCGCCGTTCATGTCCAGGAAACCACCGCGGATGACGCCTTCCATGTTCGCGCTCGTGGCCTCGACAAAATTAACAATGTTGATGACGCCCGAATTGATCGTCAGCGTCTTGCCCTGCTCGATGAGGATGTAGTCCTTGGTGGAAGTCCCAACCACCTGCCCGGAGGCCGCTGCATCGAAACTGAGGGTGACCGAATTGACCGCGGTGTCTGTCGTGACATTGCGGAACGCGTAGTTGTTCGCGTCGCCATAGTTTTCCACTCCGGTGATGCCGGCGACGTAGCTATTGACCAGCCAGTTGGTGCCTGCCGTCGGGTTGAGTCCCGTGTCATACTCGGAGGCCGTCAGCGGGCGCAAAAAGCCGTTGTCGTACGTCATCAGGCCCGTGCCTGCACCACTATAAATGAAACTGCCCTGCACCGATTCCAGCGGCCGTGTGTGGGTGGAGATGGTGGGCGCCTGCAGATTGGGCAGCACGCCGCCAAATAAACCGGGCACGATGTTCTGAGTGGCCGTGCCAGGAGCGTCCGCCCCAACTTTCACCAGGCCGGTGTCATCAATGAGCGCGATGCGGTCTTCGCCGACCCCGGTGCCCCAGGTGTGGGATGGATTGGTGTCATAAATTTTGAGCACGCCTTGGTTGTTGCGTGTGAAGGTCTGGAATGCGCCGTCAAACTGACCGCCCGCGCGGGTGTCGAGGACGAGTACATTGGTGCCGAAGTCAGCCACCACATTGCCGAAGTTTTCATGATTGGCCGCCGTCGTGTCTGTCTCCAGCAGCAGAAAGCCGTTGCGCAGATTGGTGAAACCGGCGTCGTTGATGCGGTCGTCATTATTCGAACTGGCATACACCAAGTTGTCAGCGTTGTTCAGCAGCGCCAGCGAACCCCAGCGGGTGATCGTGATCGAGTTCGCCTGGTTGAGGCTGCCGTCCGCACCGGCCAGCGACATGTTGAAATAAACCGAGGCTGCCTGACCGCCGTTGCCGCGATCGAAGCTGTTGCTGACCCACCGGCCCGTCGGCAGCTTGATAAGAACATCGCCGTCAAAATTCGTGCTGTTGCCCGTGACGCGCAGTTCACGGGAGCCGCGAACGGTAAAACCGGTGCCAGCATTGTCACCGGAGGTGTTGTCAAACACACCTCCAAACTCCGTCACCCCAGGGTGGTCGAAGGTGCCGCTGGTGCTGTTGTAAAGGCTGGAGCCGCCGTCGATGGCAAACAGATTGCCATTGCCGACCGCATCCCGACCAATGCCACCGCCGACAAGGTTGATGGTGACGTTGGTAAAGATGTGGTCAAACGTGCGGCCAGCCTCCCCGTTCCCCTCACGCTGGAAGACACCGTTGTTGAAGTTGAAGGTCATGTTGTCAAACGTCAGCGTTTCCTTCGTCTGCTCCGCCAGGGCACCTGTGCCCACGACACTTGGCCCCCAGTAGGACCCGATGGAAAAGCGTGCATCGATGACCGAATTACCCTGGGTGGCGGACTGGTTGATGTTCACGCCAAAGAGATCATTGGTCAGGCGGCTGCCATTGGCAAAGTCAACATTGTCATAGGGATTGCGGTTGTAGGCCAGGTTCACCGTGAGGCCATCCAAATCGATCCCGGCGGATGAGCCCAAGCCACTAGCCGGCCCGCGTGATTCAAACCGAACCTCGCCTTCGTTGATCGTCAGCGATGCGCCGTCCGCGTTCAACACATCCACGCCGCGAATGATCCAGTCGCCAGCACCGACCTTGGTCAAGTCGTTGCCAGGTGCACCAAAGTCCAGAATGGAATTAATCCCTGCAGAGCCATCCGTGCTGAGGCGACGTTCCAGCACAATCGTTCCCTGCGATATGAACACCGCATCATCCGTGACCACCAGATGGGAGAGGTAAGCGGTGCCGGAAGTATTGCGAAGCGCACCGAGGCCGTTCGGCCCGCGTCCGGCAATCATGAAGATTTCCGTGTCGTCAGACTGATAGTTGAAATCCTGGTCGCGCAGATCAATGCCGCCCTCACCTATCGCAATGGTTTCATTGCCCACGCCCCGTGCCCCGGCGGAACGCGGGTTCGATTCAAAACGGATCAGACCCGATTCGACCACCAACTGCCCCTCAAAAGTATTGCCCCCATTGCTAAGATACAAAAAGTTCAAAGATCCGCTCGTATCAGGCATCGTCAGATCCGTGAATCGCATGGCCACCGCACCATTGGTGCCACCGGAGATGACACCGGTGAGCAGCAGCCCCTGACTGTTCGAGACATCGTAATTAAAAATGCTGAGCTCGTTGTTGAGCACGATGGCCGAAGAGATGGTGTCGTTGCCACCGCCGTCATTTTTGCTGAGAATGGAGAGGCCACTGGATGAGTCGAAGGTCAGCGTGCCGCCCTGGATGGTGTAGCTGTGGCCTCCCGAGGTGTCGCCGATGGTGAGTTCACCCAGCATCACCGGCACATCGAGCGTGATCGTGCGATTGGCCGTGATGTTGATGGTTCCAAAGTTGGCAAAAGCATCCTGGCCGCTCACGTAGTCGGTGTCAGGGTCCAGACCGTCCCAGTTGGCCGTGGTGCTCCAATTGCCATTGGCACTGACGAGATTCCACCGGCCAATGGTGCTGTGTTCCGTCTGGGCACCGGCTGGCGCAATGACTGAAAACAGCAGGATGCCTGACAGCAGCAGCATGAGCGAACGTCCGGCCCGCAGGATCCGCGCTGTACCAGGGGCAGCGGAAGGAATGCCGTTGGAGCGTTTTTTGGGTGACAGCAATGTATTCATGGTTTGATTGGCGTGGTGGGGTCGGAACTGCCGGGCACAGCTCCGTTTATTTGTATGCCATTGTGCCTGAATGGTTATTTCTGCCTATTGGGGTCGCGGCTTGCGCCTCAATGCGGTTTGTGCGTGCCGTTTTATACACCTTTTGCTTAGCCAGTAAGGCGGCAGGGGTTGCGCCCCGGTAAGCGGCACTTTCCGCGCTTGAATCAGATAATAATTGAACGTTTCTCAACGTTAGCGGAACCACTTCTGTCATTGAAGTATCACTGGCTTTTCAGCCTCCATCTCCGCCGTCCGTTTTTTCGCACTCCTCTCGTATGCCGCTCGTCCCAGTTCATGGTTTTGTCCCGTTTTCCGGCTCCAAGCACCCGCTTTCACGACCTTTCATCTGGCTGCTGGCTGCCATTTTGACACTGCCGAACCTACCTGCTGTGGGGGCAGGTGAGACGGATGCGCCGGTAGAAAATAAAAATGAGCTTTATACCTGTGCGAGCGGGCCGTGGGGACGCGTCAGCTACTATTACTTCTACCTGGAAGCACCCGACTATGTAGTCGAAAAATTTCCGCTGCCCAACACCACCATCAAATGGGTGTTCAATGTGAATGAGTTCGACCAGATCGAACCCTTGCTCATGAGCGCAGGCATGACCCCGGAACAAATGGACCGCCTGCTGGCGCCACGGCGCGTGGTCAAGGATGCGCGGTATGCGTATATCTTTCCTTCCGCCACTGACGTGGAACTGCTGACGCCGGATGGCCGGTCACGTATTTATGCGGAACTCGCGAAGCTTCCGGCCAATCTGTTTCAATATTCACCAGTGTTCTTTTTGACAGATTCGGTGGAGGAATGGGCACGGAACTCCGGGCTTTCCGCCTCAATCGTCAGCAAGATTTCCAGCCTTTCTTACAAGGCGGGCAACGCGCTCGTTTTCGCGGACATTCCCCTTCTGCTCAGTCAGGCTGAAGACGTGGCTGAAGCACGCTTTATCATGCGCAAACTCACGCGAGTGCGCACGCTGATGGCCCAGCTTGAACTGTCGAAAGAGGACTCCATCCCGGATCTCCTGAACTACTGGTCCACCGGTCTCGGCCTCCGCCAGAAAGAGCTGGAGCCGCTCATGAACGCCATCACGCACACCAAGGGACTCTCCCATCTCGACATGCTTCATCTGGTGCCGCCATTGCCACGCAAACTGCTGTACACCTATCCCGACATCAGCTACACCGCCGAAGGTCGGCTGCCGGACTGCCACTGGACCAGCCTGAATTTTTTCAATCTCACCCCCCAGCACTTCCTGCTGGATACGCGCCTGGCCACCAGTCTGGTGAAGCAAGACTTCGACAAGGTGGAGCCTCCCTACCGCTACGGTGACGTGCTTATGTTCATCACTCCGGATGGTCGGGCCGTGCATTCAGCCACTTATCTGGCAGACGATCTTCTTTTCACCAAGAACGGCGCCAACCTCCTCACACCTTGGCTGCTGATGCGACTGCAGGATCTTGCCAAGCTTTATGAAGTCGAGCCCGGCAAGGCGCGCATCGTTGGTTTTCGCCACAAAAAATAGAGGCCGCCTAGGCCTGCCCTAGCTTGCGCGATTCCACCCAGCGGATGGCAAAACGCGTCACTGCAGCACCGTCCTCGAGTTTCATTTTAGTGCGGATGTTCATGCGGTGCACATCCACCGTTTTTGGGCTGATGCGCAGCGATTCCGCAATTTCATGCGTGCCGCGCCCATCTCCCATCATTTGGAAAATTTCGAACTCGCGGTCGGTCAATGCGTCCAGCCCGCCTTCCATGCGGGGCTTGGTGCCGCTGGTGTAAGCCTTGAGAATCTGCTCTGAGACCGCATCACTTAGCCAGCTTCCACCTGAGGCCACTTTACGCAGGGCGGCCTCGTAGAGATCATAGCCCATATTTTTCATCATGTAGCCTTTGGCACCCGCCTTTAAGGCACGATGAGCATAGTAGGCCTCGTCATGCATCGAAATGACTAGCATTACCAAATCTGGGTGAACTGAATGCACGTCTTTGATAAACTCCAGCCCATTGCGGTCGGGCAGAGTAATGTCTACCAGCATGATGTCCGGCATGTCCGACTCCACCTTTTCCAGCGCGGTTTTGCAGTCTGCTGCCTCCCAACAGCATTCAAAATCAGGCAGACTGTCGATGAAAACCTTAACGCCACCACGCATCATGGTATGATCATCGAGCAAGGCAACACGCTTACGGATGACCGGCGTTTCGTTGGAGGGTTTGTTGCTATTTGTGCTCATATTGTTTCGAAACCCGATAACTCATCGAGATGCAAGTGGCATTTCACAGATCGCGAGGGTCCCGCCTCCCGCCACATCACGCGGCTGAAATGTCAGCACGGCGCCCAGGGCATCGGCACGTTGTCGCAGCATAAACAATCCCATGCCTTTCCCCTTGGTCCCCGCCGTCGGTTGAAAACTAATCCCATCGTTGGCCACTTCCAGACGCAGAAGATTCCGATCCCGTATCAGACTGATCGCTATCCAGCTTGAACTACTATGCTTGGCGGCATTGGTGGCCAGTTCCTGGGCAATACGAAAAATCAATGCCGCCTCCTCGGTTTTCAGGACCCCCGAAAAATCTTCACACGCCACACGGCAATTGATGCCAAACGCGCGTTCAAGAAACTTGCACAGATCATCCAGCGCGTCCGGCAGCTCCTGCGGCCCCACCGCCACGGGCGCCAAGCCGCGCGCAAAGCTCCGCGCAAGATCAGAAGCCTCAGCCAGTTCACGCGCCACGTCCATTGCCAGCACGGACTGGGGATGCCCATCCCGCTTTAGACTGCCGCCTAGCACGCCGCTTTTCAACTGCGCCGCAGCCAGACGCTGACACACATCATCATGCAAATCCTGACCGATGCGTCTTCGTTCATTTTCTGCGGCCTCGATCTGCATCTTGTCCATCTCCTTCTCTGCGGTGATGACACTGGCCATGCCAGCCACTTGGAGCATGCCAGCCTCATTGAGCGTACGCGCGGTCGAGAAACCTCGGCATCGCAGCCATTCAATCTTGCCCCTGATATGAACGCGTATTTCAACTTCCTCCTCGACAGGGGTGCCGCGCAATGAGCGGAGCATTGTCAAAGCAGCCGCACGGTCCTGGCACAGCACGGCATGTAGCCAATCCCACCGTCGTACAGACAGTGCCGCCGCAGGCCGGCCAAACAGGTCCTCATAGGCCTTGTTGACGTAGATATGTTCGTTGGGATCAGGGGGGGCCACCCAAAAAATATCCCTCATGTTCGAGGCGATCTGGCCGAAGCGCCATTCCGACTCCTGCAGGCGGTGGGCAGCGTCTTCAATGCTCCGTGAAATAGTCTCCAGTTCATCCCCACCTCCGATGGATTCGGGCACCAACTCATTCGGCCCGATGCGCTGCGCCTGCTCCACGATTGCGGCCACCCGTTCTGTAATCAACAACTGCAGCAGAGTCCACAGCAGCAGGCAGCTCCCAAACAATACGAAGGCCTGCGCCATGGATTCGTGCAGAGCATGGCTGACGGCGGCGGCAATGAACCAGTTCAAGTCATATTCCAGCACCACCAATCCCTTTCTCGACCCCGCACTGACATCGATAAATGGAAAAACCGCCGTCAAACGCCCTTTTTCCAAGTCTTCATTCAACATCCCTTCGCTGTACTCCTGAGCCTTTCTCACCAGCGGAAGGCTGACCGACAGTGGGCAGTCCCATATAGACAGACCACGCCACTGTCTCCTAGTGGTGTTGCAAATGATGTCATTCCCGTCCGAAATCAGCCCCAGCCGAAGATCCGGATTCACTGAAGCATAACTGATAGCCAGATCAGCTGATTGTGAGAGATGCCGCCTGAGGAAGTGCTGCGCAAAACTCGACAACCGCGTGCCCTCCTCATAAGCCTGCCGCCGCATCTCTTGAAATCTCTCATTCACATCATGATGATACTGCCGCGAGATGTTCAGTATGATCATTAGCAGGCCAAAGACCATCACGATCGCAGAGACTCGAAACTGCAGGGTGAAAAAACGCTTCATGGCTTCGCCTCCAAGAATTCAGACGTGAACAGGCCGCTCACATCGACCTCGCGCGGCAGCAGCCCCATCTGCAGCATTTCCATGCTGATTTTTTTCAGGCACTCCTCCAGCCCGCCCGTTTTTTGTTTAAACAACCGCCTGTTCTCCGCAGCATCAGGCAGATGGATTTTTTGCAGGGCCTTTTGCCACTGTTCCACAGTTAATCCTTCTCGGCGTAATGTAGCGTCCAGCCCGTGGCCGTTTTCCACTACCCGGGAATTACTCCCCAAGCAGGAGGACACCAGCGAACGTAATTCACGTGGATAAGCGCGCAGCACATCCTCCCTCACCACCAACACCCGGCTGAGCTCCAGATCCATCTTGCCCGAATCATAGATCACCGTGGCACCTTTGTCCCGTAACCGGGTGCACCAAGGGTCCGCAGTAACCACCGCGTCGATCCCCCCTTCCTTAAAGGCGGCTTCCGTTTCCGCCAAATTTAACGGGACCACCTCCACATCCTCGAACGACATGCCATTCGCCGTCAGCGCATGTCTCAGCAAATACTCGCTCGACGATCTGAGCTCAACCCCGATGTGTTTGCCCCGGAGGCTCTGCATCGTCAAAGGGACGGCATGTTCCAAGGTTGCATCCACTCCCCAGGGCTTACGATGAGTATCCCAAAGCCCCCTGTACCCGGCGTGCCCCATGATTGCATCCGATCCCTTGGAAACGCCAAGAATCACCACCGCGCGTGGTTTTGCACCGTCCGCTTCCAGACGGATCAACTCGTCCAGCGTCACCACCGCCGCATCCGCCACATGTTTACGAAATGCCGTCAGGACCGCAGTGGACCATGACATCTCAACCAAGTTGATCCTCAGACCATTATTATTAGTTGAATCACATGCCATCACCAGACGCTCTGAACCTGGCCAGATGTTCACCGCCACAGTCAGAGGCCGCTTGTATTCAGACTCCGGCCAAAACAAGCCCACAGCACACAGCAGCACCCCCAAAAATGCTGCCGGAATCATGCGGATCTGGATGAATTTATTCATGCGCGGCTCCCAATATCCTATTATTTTCACGCCCCGACCAGCTTAATACTTCAAGCCAGCTAGAAGCGTGCGTTATCCAGACCCGAACGTGGCCTGCTCAGCCTGCATCTGAGCAGATATGCGCGGCGATGATGCGATCCAGTTCGCGGACGCCGAAAGGTTTGTTCAGGTAGGCAGTGGCGCCTGCGGCCAGACAGTTTTCTTTATCCGAAGCACTCGCATGCCCCGAAAGACTGACGATGGCAATGTCACGCGTTTTGAGATCAGTGGAAGCACGAATCTGCCGGATAGCACTCAATCCATCCACGACCGGCATGCGAACATCCATCAGGATGAGATCGGGCTGCAGCATGCTGGCCAGCTGAACCGCTTCACCGCCATCCCGGGCGGTGATGACCTGAAAGCCCACGCTTTCAAGATAGTTGCGTGTGACGGCGACGAGCGAGGTCTGATCATCGGCGATCAGAATGGTGCGCTGGCGGCGGGAAGCCGGCAGCGGAGGTTCAATGCTGGACGAAGCTTCTGGCAGGCACGGTTCCTCCGCTGACACCTCAGCCGACGACCGGCTCAGTGGCAGCCGAACAGTCATGCCGGCATCATGTACGGCGGCTTCATCCACCGCGAAGGTGCCGCCGTGGAGTTGCACCAATTGCTGCAGCAAGGCCAGTCCGATGGGTTTTAATTTTCCCAGTCGGCTGAGGAGATGCACCGACTCAAAAGCAGGCTGACCGGCAAGGCCTAAAGTTTGGAGTTTCAGGCAGCCTTCGTCATGGCTGATTCGCAGCCGCAGCTGTCCACCAGTGTGCATGGATAAGGCAGCAGCAGAGAGCAGTTCCGTGAGGATCTGCTGCAGCCGGCGCGCATCAGCAAGGACTCCGAGAGTGGACGGCTGCACCTCCGTAACAATCTCAATGGAGCGTGACCGCCCAAGGCCCGCCACCATGGCCAGACTGCTGGCACAGATCTCACTGACACTGCATGCAGCCTTTGTCAGCGGTGACGCACCCGCTTCGAGCCTTCCGAGATCCACCACGTCGGAAATAAGCTGAAGCAACTGCTGCGCACTGTCCTGAATAGCTGAGACAGCCGATTTTTGCGCTCTTTCCAGCGGCCCGTAAACATCTTCCAGCAGCGTTTCCGCCTGCGCGATAATGTTTGAGAGCGGATTGCGTAGCTCATGCCCAATATTGCCGAGGAATTCATTTTTCTCCGCCATGGTTCCCCCAGTCAACGAGAAGTTCGGCCGCATTGCATCACGCTGCTGAGGTTTAGGCGGGTCTAAATCATTATTCATTCTCTTGCTTCTAGGCTACACGTGCCAGATTTGCTGTATGTTACAGCAGATTTTATTCATAGTTAGAAACTAAAGAGCATTCATGCAGCAGGCAAATTGGCATTCCAGTTGTTCAGGAAATCCCGGGGTGATCCTACTTGTGGAGGATCATGACATCTATCGCGAAGTCGTGCGCGCCGCGCTGGGCAAGTACCTGCCCCATTTTGACTTGGTGGCGGCGGAGAGCGTGGCCGCCGCGCTCCCGATCCTGCACTCGCGCAAAATTGATGTGATGGTCGTTGATATGACCCTGCCAGACGGGTCTGCAATTGACCTGCTGGAACAATGCGGCCATTTCGTTCAGCAAGGGGTTAAAGTGATTGTGCTAAGCAGCCATTCCATTTCCGACATGGTGCCGGTTTTGAACCGAAGTGATGTGCATGCTTATCTCTCGAAGGAGCAAGGACTCAAGGCACTTGCAGAAAAGATCACCGCCATTTGCAGCACTGAAGCACCTGAACTCCCTGCTCTAAAGGAACAGGAACCGGCACTGACACAGATCCAGTGAATGATTGAACCTCCTGATCCATGATCATTCCAACCATGCCGACGACTACCACCACCGATGCCTTGGACATAAAGGTGCAAGGTGACTGGTTCCGCAGTGTTTTTGACTGCCTCAATGATGCGGTTTTCATCTACGACGTCGTCACCGGGGCAATTTTGGAAGTCAACCAGCGTGCCTGCGAAATGTATGGCGGGGATCCAGATGAAATGCGGCGGCTTTCCATAGCGGCACTAAGCGTAAACACCCCGCCCTACACCGTGGAGGAGTCGCTGTACTGGATGCGGAAGACGATGGAAGAAGGCCCGCAGCTCTTCGAATGGCAGGCCCGCGATCTCTCAGGACATATCTTTTGGGTGGAGGTGAGCATGCGTAAGGCTGAGATTCTCGGGAAAGACAGGCTGATCTCCACCGTGCGTGACATCTCCAAGCGGAAGCATGCCGAGAGTGAACTGCGGCGGAGCGAGGAACGTTTCCGCACCGTGCTCGGCAACTCCAAAGATCCCGTCTACTGTCTTAGCCTGCCCACCCTGACCTATGATTACATAAGTCCAGCAGTTGAGCAGGTGCTGGGTTTCAGCATTGAGGAATGCATCGCGGGCGGACTTCGTTTCATGTTTTCGCGCATTCATCCCGAGGACTATCAGTCAAAGCGCGACCGCTTGGACAAACTGATCGCCCGTGATTTCAATGGGGATTTTCAGCCTGTCTTGGAATATCGATTCAAGCACAAGAATGAAGGCTACCGCTGGATCAGCGACAACCGCTCCGTCGTACGGGACCATGAGGGCAAGCCGGTGGCGATCATCGGCAACCTGCGTGATTTCACCACACGGCGCGAACAGGAGGAGGCACTGCAGCAGCAGGCGCATGCCACGCTGCTGTATCATCTGGAAAACACCTCGCTGGCGCTGGTGGAGTGCGACACGAACAGCCGCATCTGCCGGTGGTCCCCCCAGGCCGAAAAAATCTTTGGCTGGCCCGAGGCCGCCGTCATGGGGAACGATAACAGTGACTGGAGCTTCGTTCATCCTGAAGACTTGCCGCGAGTAAAGGCGACTCTAGACCGGTTGCTGGACCGGTCTGAGTCCCGCAACACCTGCATCAACCGCAATTTCACCAGCGATGGCAGGGTGATTGTCTGTGAGTGGCACAATTCCGCCTTGTTGAACGAGGAGGGAGAGCTGCAGTCGATACTCTCACTGGCCTCGGACATCACCGTGGAGAAAAAAATGGAGGAAGCCCTGCGGGCGATGGCCGAGGGCGTGGACGCACGCAGCGGCGAGACCTTCTTCCAGTCGCTCTGCCTGCAAATGGCCCGCACCGTTGAGGCCACATACGCCACAGTGGCGATGCTCCTGCCGGAGCGAGACAGGATGGTGCGGACACTCGGTTTCTGCGCAAACGGCAAGGTGCTGCCCAACAAAACCTACTCCCTGGTCGGCACGCCATGCTACAACGTGGCCAGCGGCGATATCTGTTATTATGACCGTGATGTGCGCCAGCACTTCCCCGACGACCAGATCCTGCAGGATCTGGGTGCGAACAGTTACATGGGCATGCCACTGCACGCCACCGACGGGCGCGTGATCGGCATGATCGCCGTGTTCAGCGAACATACGCTGGACCACCGGGAGCGCCTGCAGGCCATGTTCCAGCTCTTTGCGGTGCGTGCAGCGGCGGAGATGGAGCGGCATCAGGCAGAACTGGCCCTGCGGCAGAGTGAAGAACGCTATGCGCTGGCGGCCACCGGTTCCACCGGAGGTGTCTGGGACTGGGACATCCGCACGGGTGGCGTCTATTATTCCGCCCGTTTCCGCGAGCTGCTCGGTTACAACCACGAGGAATTCCCCAGTCTGTTTTTTGCGTGGGAGCAGAAAATGCACCCGGCAGACCTGCCGCTGGTGCGTGCGGCATTGGAGAGTCACCTGGAGCAGCGCAGTGAATTTTGCATCGAATACCGCATTCTGGTGAAGTCGGGCGGGTATCGCTGGTTTGAGGCCCGCGGCCAGGCCCTGTGGGACAAACAGGACGAGCCCTACCGCATGGCCGGGTCTGCGCTGGACATCCACGAACGCAAGCTGGATGAGCAGCGCCTGCTGCGCCTGAACCGCCTGCATGCGATGTCCAGCAGCATCAATGAGGCCATTGTCCGCATCCGCGAGCCGCAGATGCTCTATGAAACCGCGGTAAACATCGCGGTGGAAAAGGGCAGCATGAAAATGGCCTGGATCGCCTTCTTTGATGAAGCGACGCAAAGCCTGAGGCCCGTGGCATGCGCCGGCACTTATCAGAACTATCTGGACGGCCTGACGCTAATTATGAGCGATGATCATCCCTCGGGTCGTGGCCCGGCGGGACGTGCCTTTAGAGGCGGCACGCATGAAATTTCCAATGACATCGAGAATGATGACACATTCTTCTCTCGTATGCGCGCGCTAGAGGGTGGCTTTCGTTCCTGCGCCGCCTTTCCATTGAAACCGGGTAACATTCCCGTGGGTGTTCTGCTCATCTATGCCGATGAGCGCAACTGCTTCCAAGAGGAGGAAATCCGCGTGCTCAGCGCCCTCGCCAATGACCTGTCATTCGCCATGGAAACGGTGGAGAGGGAGAAGGAACGCCAGCAGGCCATCGATGCACTGCGTGAAAATGAACGCATGATCTCAACGCTGATGGGAAATCTTCCCGGCGCCGCCTACCGCTCTTTCATTGATGAAAAACGAACGCTGGAGTTTATCAGTGAAGGCTGTCAAGAACTCACAGGTTATGAGGCGGAAATATTCACTGGCACCGGTGAAGTCTTCTTCGGTGAACTGATCCATCCGGAGGACCGGGAGCATGTGCGTGAGACCGTGGCAGAGTCTGTCGCGGCTGAGAAACGCTTTGAAATGAGCTACCGCATTCGCACGGCTGAAGGCGCGGTGAAATGGATCTGGGAACGCGGCCAAGGGATTCACTCCGAGGACGGCGTGATCCGCCACATCGAGGGCTTCATGACCGACGTGACTGAGAAACGCCGCATGGAATCCCAGTCCCTGCGCAATCAGCGCTTGGAAAGCATCGGCACACTTGCTGGCGGAGTGGCGCATGATTTGAACAACGTGCTTACGCCCATTCTGATGTCGCTCACGATTCTGCGCATGAAACTGCAACAGCCACGCGACGTGGAACTGCTGAACGCCATGGAGAACAGCGCGAACCGAGGCGCGGAAATGGTGAAGCAAATTCTAAGTTTTGCGCGGGGTGTCGAGGGCCGCAGCATGCGCCTGCGGCCACAAGATGTCCTCCAGGAAATCGAGCAGCTCATTCACGAAACCTTCCCCAAGTTCATCAAGTGCCGCATAACCTGCTCAGAAGAGACTTGGAACGTGGAGGGAGACCCCACCCAACTGCACCAGGTGCTGCTCAATCTGTGCGTCAATGCGCGGGATGCCATGCCCGGCGGAGGCGAACTGGATATCACCATGAACAACGTGGTCGTGGATGAGCAGTTTGCCAGCATGCATCCCTACGCAAATACGGGACCCCATGTGGTGTTTGAGGTCAAGGACACCGGCACCGGCATTCCGGTCGAAGTAAGGGACCGCATTTTTGATCCGTTCTTCACCACCAAGGAAATAGGCAAGGGCACGGGACTTGGACTTGCCACCACTCTCGGCATCGTCAAATCGCACCACGGATTCATTGATCTCACGAGCCGGATGGGCAAGGGCACAGTGTTTCGCATTTATCTGCCGGCCAAAACCGACGTAGAACACAGGGAAATTCAAGTGATCGAATCCAAGCGCTGCCTTGGACAGGGAGAGCTGATCCTTGTCGCGGATGATGAAGTCGCCATTCTTACCGCCACCAAGCACACCTTGGAAGCCTTTGGATACCGGGTGGTCTCAGCCTGCGACGGCACCGACGCCATCGCGACATTTTTAAAAAGCGCTGAAAAGCCGGCCGCCCTCATCACTGACATGATGATGCCCAATATGGACGGACCGACGCTCATCCAAGCGCTGCGCAAGATTCATCCCGATCTGCCCATCATTGGCGCGAGCGGACTCAGCCATCAAATGCAGGCGCAGGTCAACAGCCTGGGGGTAAAGCATTTTCTGCGCAAACCTTACAATGCCGACGCCTTGCTGGAAGCGCTCGGTGATGTGCTGCAGCATGTGCGGAAGGCAGCCTGAGCCTTGGGGTGCTCAATGTTCGTTCAAAACGTGATGCAGAGCCCGTAAAAGGGTTTCGGCCGTGTAAGGCTTGGGTAAAAACTGCCGCACCCCTGCCCCGGCGGCCTTCGCAATGCCACTGTTGGAACTGATCCCACTGGCGGCAATTATGCAAACCCGAGGGTTCATTTTCATCAAAACCTGAATCGTGGTTGAGCCGTCCATGACCGGCATCTGCATGTCGGTCAAGACCAGGGCTATGTCACTTTGATGTTTTGAGTACAGAGTCACCGCCTCCGTGCCATCCGCAGCCAGCAGCACCCTGTAGCCATAAGCCTCAAGCGTCTGGCGCGTGATTTCCCGCACGGCCGCCTCGTCATCCACGATAAGGACCAGTTCGTGATTGCCACGGGGCAGCACCAGCTCCTCGACCACCGGCCGAGTCGTGGCCTGTGCCGGCTGTGCGGGAAAATAAACATGGAAGCAGGAGCCAAGCCCCAGCTCGCTGTAAACACGGAAGAATCCCCCATGGCTTTTCATGATGGCCAGCGATGTGGAGAGCCCTAGGCCGGTGCCCTTTCCGATTTCCTTCGTGGTAAAAAAGGGGTCAAATATTTTCGGGAGAATTTCCGACGCAATGCCCATGCCGTCGTCCTCGACACTAATCATGATATGTGGCCCTTCACGCGCATCGATGTTCATGGCGGTGTATTGCGCATCGATCAAAATGTTTGCCGCGCTGATCGCGAGCATGCCTCCGGCAGGCATCGCATCCCGCGCATTGACGCACAAATTGAGCAGCACCTGATGAATCTGCGTTATGTCACCTGCCACGATATCGGTTTCATGCAGCTCATCCTGCAGGCGGAGATGGATGTTTTTTGGAAAGGTATCCCCCACGATGCGTGCCAGGTCCTGTAACACGCGGCTGACCTTCAGGGGCGCCTTCTGCCCTTCCATGCCCCTGGCGAACGACAGCACCTGACTGAGCATGTCGGCTCCACGACGAGCACTGGAGGCGATCGTCTCCAGTGTTTCCCTGCAAGCCTCATCCTTGATGCGCAAATTCAACAGATCCACCGACATCATGATTGGCGTGAGCACATTGTTGAGATCATGCGCGATGCCACCCGCCAGCGTGCCGATGCTTTCCATGCGCTGAGAACGGAGAATCTGATCTTCCAGTCGTTTTTTTTCCGTGATATTCGTGTTGATGGCCAGCACGCACTTGGGCCGGCCTTCGGCATCGCGTACCAAAGTCCAGCGCCCTTCCACGGTCAGAACCTCACCTGCCCTGGTCACCTGCAGAATTTCACCTGCCCACTCACCCTCGGTCAGCACCTTGCCGTTTTTTCTCTCAAACTGCGAATCATCGAGGTAGAGCAGTTCGGACACCTTGCGTCCCTTTGCCTCTTCGGCGGTCCAGCCATAAAGAATTTCAGCGCTTTTATTCCAGTAAGTGATGTTGTGGTCGAGATCACGCACCAAAATGGCATCGTTTGCCTTGTCGAGCAGTGATGCCTGCTGACGCAGCATGTCCTCGACTTGTCTGCGCTCCCATTGAGCAAGCACTAGGGAGATGAAGTTGGCCATGGAAGTCGCAAAGCTTTTCTCCTCTGGCAGCCAGGCCCGCTGCGGGCCGACATGCTCTTGACAGAGGACTCCCGCCAGCACCCCGCCCACATGCAACGGGGCGTCCAGCATGGACGTGATGCCCAGCGGGGCAAGATAGCTGTCCTTGAACTCGCAGGTACGAAGATCATGCAGCGCATCATCTGCCGCAATGGTTTCATTTTTCCCCATGGCACGAAAATAGGCCGGTGAATCCTCACCGCGCAGCTCACGTCCAGAGGAGTGACGCCGCACACCAGACTCAAACAGCATCTGGCAGACGATGCTGCTGCGGGTTTGATCGTACCGCCAGATGCTGACACGCTCTACTTCCATGGCGTGGGCGATTTCTTCGGTGATCAGACGAAAGGCCGACTCAAGATGGACCGCCTGCATCACCCCCCCGCGTATCATTCGGGCCAATGCGACATGCTGTCTTTCATAACGCAGATTGCTCTTCCTCAGTCGGTCGGCGGCCTCATTACGTGCGGTGACATCACGCTGAACCGCCACATAGTGCGACATCTGACCTTTGAGGTCGGTGATCGGCACAATATCAATCTCAACACAAAAGGCGGAACCATCCTTCTTATAGTTGATCAGTTCCTCCTTGCTTGGCAGCCCTTGGGCCAGGGTCGCGTGCATTCGGCCCAGTGCAAACAAGTCGGTTAAAGGTCCTTGCAGGAA
The DNA here is from genome assembly GCF_029946185.1 of Prosthecobacter sp. Lineage (GTDB taxonomy): Bacteria > Verrucomicrobiota > Verrucomicrobiia > Verrucomicrobiales > Verrucomicrobiaceae > Prosthecobacter. The sequence continues at coordinate 26,760 of NZ_JAQSEA010000117.1, read as the reverse complement.
GTGCGGGCTTCGCCCCAGCACTTCTTCCCGGGTGTAGCCGGTCTGCCTGCAAAATGCATCGTTCACGAAAACAATAAGGGGGTCGGGTTGATTCAAAGTCGCTGACTCGATGATGAGCACGATGTCAGTTAGATGGGCCACACAGCCCTCCAGCAGTCGCAACTGTTCCTGATTGTGGCGCGACTTCGTGATGTCTTTGCAGAGCATCACCACATTTAGAGCCACCCCGGATCCATCCCGAATGGCAGACACGCTGTCTTCCACCCAGACCACCTCATCCTTTTTGCTGAGATAGCGTTTCTCCACGATGTAGTCGTTGATCTCTCCATCCACCAATCTCTGGTTCAGTTCCTGGATGTGCGCCGCATCATCAGGATGCGTGAAGGCGGCAAAAGATCTGCCGATCATTTCCTCTTCAGCATAGCCGATGATATGACAGTAGTGCTTGTTGATTTGGATGAGGTGCCCGCTCATATCCGTGATCGCAAAGCCCCCGCTGGCATTTGTAAAGGCATGGCGGAAGCGCAGTTCACTGCTTTGAAACGTCTCCTCAGTGCGCTTGCGGGAGGTGATGTCGACGCATGTGACGAGCGCACCTGCGCCATCATCCACCGGCAGTGGAATGATCGTGATTTCGATCCAGCTCTTTTCCGTCGAGTCTAAGAAACATGATTCGATCCGGACACCCACCGATTGCTGATCCAACACCTCCTTGAGCGCCTGCGCCCATGTTTCCCCGCCATCAAACCGAGGTTTGCATTCCGTGGCAAAGAAATCAAAACAGCTTCTCCTGCTTTCCGGCAGAAGCGGACTCTGGCCAAAAAAATCCGCAAAGGGAGCCAGCCCACCGTTCACTGCATGGATCAAACCATGACTGTCCACCATCATGACCAGGCTGCCGGTGAGGGTCTGATCCTTCACACTCAGCGCAAAACCTGACTTGGCAGACTTCATGGCAGAAGGGCTTCCCCGCCTGGCACCTTCATGGGGTATGATTTCATTCTCACCACTGGTCAGATAATACGTGGGGATTTCTTACACCGGAAAGAACTATTCGCAAAATGACATATGTTGGGGCACGACCAAGATGTGTGCGACCTTGGAATGAATTTGCGTTTGCGAGCACCAGAAGAGCACTTGTTTGTCAGGATGACCATGCTGCTCCTTCGGTCATCGACGTATGGGGTCAAGATTCTGTGCACCCAAATGATTCAGCACAGATAATTCAAGGAAATTCCATAGCCACCATTCAATTTGGAGGCATTTCCCATCATATGATTAGGCAGGTACATCCTGCATTTTCCAGCCCCGCGTCACTGGGCATGGCAAATGTGCCTTCGCATTGCAGCGAAAGGCGATTTCCTCATAGGGGATTTGGATTCAGGGGCTCGTCTCAGGCGGCCGTATACGCCCCCGCCTTCCGGCATTTACAGCCTCGCCGGTTGTAGCAGGGCCTGACCCACAATGTTGAGCAACTCCACCATTCCAAAAGGCTTTGGCAGAAAGTTTTCGCCGGCCTTTAACTCCTTCGCATTGTTCAGAGTGGTCGGAGAATAGCCACAGGTAAAAATGACTGGGAGGGTGGGATCTTCAGCCGCCAAGGCTTTTTCAAGATCGAAACCACTGACCCCACCGGGCAGTTTGACGTCAACGAGCGCAAGTTTGATGACTGACGCCTTCTCGCGCCAGATGGCCCAAGCTTCATTGGCATCAGCGGCCGTGAGCACCTTGTGCCCCTGACTCGTGAGCACGTATTCCATCACCTGCCGCACGGAATCTTCATCATCAACGATCAGAATGGTCGAAGCCTCGTCCTCAGTGTTGTTGCTTAAAAGTTTTTTCTCTGGTGTTGCGAGGGCTGGCGTACTTCCAGTGGCGACTGGCAAATAGATCGAAAATTCCGTGCCTACTTCCAGCACGCTCCTGCCCTCGACCCAGCCACCTTGCATACGCACCAAGCCCTGCACCAAGATCAAAGAGATGTCCGCACCGCCTTCTTGATCCGAGGAGAGCTTGGATGAGTCAAACAGACCTGCAAGCTCGGCAGGGTTCAGCCCCTTGCCAGTGTCAGAAATCGTCATGACAACATACTCTCCAGGTTTCGCCTCCGCATGCATCTGGCAGGCCGTCTCGGCGTCTGGGATGGTCATGGGTCTGGTTTGAATCATTAATCTGCCGCCCGTCTGCATCGATTCACGTGCATGGATGAGCAGATTGAAAATGATCTGCTCCAAGGAAGCCTGATCCGCCATGACACTTGGCAGATCAGGGTGATGGCTGATCTGAATGGCGATCTGCTCTCCGATCGCTTTCTGCAGCATTGCCGACTGGCCATCGATGATCTGTCCGAGATGCAGGGGTGTCGGCTGCAGATATTCGCGCCTGTTGAATGACACAAACTGCGACGTAACGCCCGCCGCCCCCTGTGTGGCAAGGATGAGTTCTTTTAACGTCGCGGTCGGCAGCGTGCAGGAGCCAGTGCCCTCTTGGTTCAGCTGCGCCACTTCCAGATGGCCCTGAATCACGGTGAGGTAGTTGTTAAAAAAGTGAGCCATCGCGTCCGCGAAACGTCCCACCGTTTCCAAGCGCTGGTTCCGGCACAGTTGGTCCTCCAATTGCTTGCGGTGGTCCTGCTCAAGCCGGAGCCGGTTGCTGACGTCTTCGAACCTCGTGGTCACCTCCAGCAACTGGGCATTCAGACTCAGATTGCGATGTGAAGTTTGATTTTCAGCACCGTGCTTGTTCGTGAGTGTGCGGATGAGCTGTGTTATCTCGAAGGGAACCAGCCTGAACTTGAACACCAGGAGATGTGGATTGGAACCTAGGTCGATCGGAATTTGTTCGAATGATTCCAACTGGGACACGGCATGCAGCACCACATGCAAGTCGCGCTGGGACTGCCATAAGCGATTGATGATGCCTCGATAATCTTTACCATAAAAAAGACGCCCATCGATAATAACCAGAGAAAAAGGCTTATGCCCTTGCGCCGCTGCTTCAACCAACTCCACTGCTTCCTTCTCATTCGCAGTGCATACCACCACTGCGGCGGAAGTTGCCGCCCTAGCTTTGGTACTGACCTGATCCACACCCAGTGAAGCCGAGGAGCTTCCACTGTGGCTCATGTTCTGTAGAGTGTTGGAAATGTGCAAATCCTCCTGCAAGGAGCGCTCTTCGGTCACAATCAGGATCCGGCTGCTGGCACTAAGGTTGTGCTGAATAGTATTTAGATACATGCGCCACATACTAACCCAAATTTATTATAATAATGATAAAATAAGGTTTATTTTATCAAAAGATTCAGAATTTGAATGATAAACTGTAAAATTGAAATGCGCATTCGATTTAGGTGACACCTAAATAATGAACAAATATTTAGGTGCTGGGTCGAGCTGCCTCTGGAACTTCTAAATGCCGCGACATAATGATTTAAATTATTTAGCCCCCAATGCATTCAACCGCTCTAGAAATGGAAAATAATTCAGCCGCAACGCTACTACAGTCACTAAGCGGCTTGTTAAAAGAAGAAGATGCTCAGAGGGTCGATCTTGCCCACTTGTTGCACAAAGACATGGCCGGTGGCTTGGTGGCCTGCGCGTCGCTGGGTGAAATGATGCGGCACGAACTGGCGAACGGTGGGAATACAGGAAGCGTCGTCAAGCTGCTGGGCAGCCTGGATTCCACTCTACGGCAGACGCTGCAACTGGTTCGCGACATGACTGAAAAGCAGTTTCCGCCCGTTTTGAAAGCATTCGGGCTGCATGTGGCGCTGCAGCAGCTGGTGCGCAATGTGGGCGAAAATTTCCCCGGCTCTCTGGTTCTCCACCTCAGCGGTGATGAGCCGTCATTCGATCTCGCCAGCCGGCTCAATCTGTTTCGCATCATGCAGGCACTGCTGACCCATTGCGTGCGATTTGCCAACACCTCATGGGTGGAGGTGACCTGCCGCGCATCGGCCGAGAAACTGGAAATCACCATCGATCACGACGGCGGTGACGACATCTGGAAGGAGATGGGATCCGGCTCGGAAATGGCTCTCATCGAAGCCCGCTGCGCCCTGCTGGGATCCCGCATGCAGGTCATGAGCGCCGGCCCGGACGGCAGTTCGCGAATTTGTCTGATGGCGCTGCCATCACTCGCACAGTCCGCAGCATAAAACCACTTCAAGACATTGAACACGCTCATGCAATCCCCTCCCCCATTTAGAATTCTGGTTGTCGATGATCACGCCCTGGTACGTGAGGCCTTCACGAGTATGCTGAAGGGCGAGTTTCCTCAGGCCACCGTGGTCTCCACCGGCACCTGTGCAGAGGCGATGGTCGAGGCCCGCCTGCACAATTATGAAATCGCCTTGGTGGACATCGAACTGGGGGACCGCTCGGGAATGGAGCTGACCACGGAACTGCGCATGCTGCCCACCCCGCCCAGAATCATCGCTGTTTCGATGCATCAGGAGGAAACTTTTGTCTCACGCACCATGCAGCTCGGCGCACGCTCCTACGTGACCAAGGATGCACCGCCCCACGAGCTGTTTGACGCCATTCGCTGCACCTTGGAAGGGCGCAGTTACATTTCCAGAGAACTGGCGCAAAAATTCGCGGATCGGTCGATCCGCAAAGGCTCCTCCGGACAGGTTCATGAAAAGCTTTCCAACCGTGAACTGGAAGTCCTCATGCAGCTGGCCCGTGGCAAAAGCCTCAAGCAGGTGGCGCTCGATCTGTCTCTCAGCCCGCGAACCGTCGCAGTTCACAAGCACAACCTCTGTCGCAAGACGGGGCTCAAAGGAACCGTCGAAATTCTCAGATACTGCCAGTCCAACGGACTCGCTTAACTCCACCCCCACCCCAACCATGAAAGCACAGGTATCTTATTTCATTTTTGCCCTAGGACTGGTCTCAGCAGCGGTGCAGGCATCTGAAACCTTCTCCGTGGTGCCTGATTCCGCCCAAGGGCTGGGCATCGTAGGCGGCAGGTATGCCAATCTGAGCGACGCCTCCGCCGTGCGGGTCGCACCAGCCAACATCTTAAAGATCGAAAAAAGCGAGCTGCTGATCAACACAGCGCTTTGGCATGGTGACATTTACTTCACGCAAAATGGCGGCCAAGGGGTGCCGATGAACCGGCCGTGGGTGTTTCCCGCAAGCATGTACTTTGTGCAGCCCGTCATTCCAGGCAGGTTGGCATTCGGCCTCGGAGTCAGCACCCCTTATGGCATGGCAGCCTCCTATCCCAAAGGCATGGGCGGTGCCCTGCGCTATGCGCTGCCCTATGAGGCGACTTTGATGACGGTGGACATCACCCCGGCGGTGGCGGTGAAGATCACCGATGATCTCAGCTTTGCCGTCGGACTCGACATCTTGTACGCAGACCTGTCGCTGAAGCAGTTCTACTCTTGGAACAATATCATTCCCGGTTCGCCAGAAGGAGACATCAAGATAAACGGCCAAGGCTGGGGCATGGGCGCTTATGCCGGCATCAACTGGACCTTTGCCAAAAGACATCGTTTCGCAGTAATCGGGCGGCTGCCAGTGAAGGTCAATCTCAACGGTGATTTCAAAGCCTCCAACATTCCCCCAGCACTGGCGGGCACCTTCAGCCAGTCCAGCAGCTTTCAGTCCGACATAACCTTTCCGGGCTCCATCTCCGTCGGCTATGGGTTTGACGTCACCGACCGCTTCACTGTGGGTTTTGACTTCAAGTGGGCCCAGAACTCATCCCATGATGATCTTCCCATCCTGATCGGCAACAATCAGCCTCTGCTGGGGGGCTCTACCGGCACCGTCTTTGGCTGGAGAAACTCCATCGATCTCGGGACCGGGATGTCGTATCAACTGAATGAAAACTGGGCGCTACGCGCTGGCTATCTCTTTTCAGAAAACTCCCAGCCGCAGAACAGCTACACCCCACTGGTCCCTGGCAATGACAGGCACGTCTTCAGCCTGGGTGTGGGCTGGCGGGGTAAAACAAGAGGAGTAGATCTCACCTATGCCTACGTTTACTACCCCACGCGCGTGATCAGCGGTGCCGCATCCACTCCTGCCAACCAGTACGACGGGAACTACAACCATCAATGGCACGTGCTGTCTCTGAGTGTCACGCAGCGGTTTTAATTCAAAAAAATGACAGTATGCATATTTACCTCGCATGTCTCCACCACCATCGTGGTGCCATGCCAGAACGCGCGGCGAACTTTTTCAACAAGGCTTGTGTTGTCATCAAGGCGCAAACCGCTTTAGCAGAGGATTCGTAACATGGAGAACAACGACAACGCACCGCCCAATCTCGCTTCCACTGGAGAGCGTCTCAGTTTCATCATCTGCCGCAACAGCCAGGGCGCTGAAGTGCGCGGCACGTTGCACCGGCTCACGCGCTATCTCGGCGTGTTCGAAGTCTACAATCCCTACAGCATTGTCCAGTTATCTGAAGTTCTGAACGACTTCAGAATCATGATGAACGACCGCGTGGTTTACACCGGCCGGGCCACGATCGCCAATTTGGTGAATACCGGCATCATGCTCATCTGCGAGGCCTCGCTCTCAGACGAAGGCTGGATCGACATCGACATCCTCTCCCCCTCGCAGAACAAAGGCCGCCTGCTGACCGAGTTCGCCGAGTTCCTGCGTGAGACGGAAAAGAGCTATCGCGTCGTGCCCGAGTTTAAAATCGTGGTGGCAGACATGCACACCATGCTTTCCGATCTGCGCCGCTGGATGGAGCAGGTGGAACTGGGTGTCCGCTCGCTGCCAACGGGAGACCGCATTCAGGCGGAGCGTGAAGTCCTTCTGCAAATGGAGGAGCCCATCGTCCCCACGGTGTATCCTTTGATGAAACGCTTTGAGGAATCAGCCGCCATCATTCCCCTGGAGCAGCAGCCGGTGCACCGCAGCTACATCAAGCGCCAGCTGCACCCCCTCGTACTCTGCGCGCCGTTTGTTTACCGTACCTATCACAAGCCGCTCGGCTATGCCGGTGACTATGAAATGGTCAGCATGATGCTGCGTGATCCCTACGAAGGCAGCTCCATCTTCGCGAAGCTGCTCAACAAGCTCTATCTGGACATCCCGCCGGTCATCGCACACCGCAACCGCATCGTTTACCTGGTCGAGCAGCTCAAGGCCGAGACAACGCGTGCGGCTGGCCAGAACCGTGTCGCCCGCATCTACAACCTGGGTTGCGGCCCGGCTCAGGAGATTCAAAACTTCCTCACCCATGAGCCCATCTCCGACTCCGCAGACTTGCTGCTGCTGGACTTCAATGATGAGACCATCATGCACACGACGCGGTCGCTGGAAGATCTGCGCAACCGCCATCGCCGCCGCACGGGCCTGCGTTTTGAGAAAAAATCCGTGCATCAAGTTTTGAAAGAGTCCGGACGTGCGGCGGCCCAGGCAGGCACCTACGACATGGTCTATTGCGCAGGCTTGTTCGATTACCTCTCCGACCGCATCTGCCGCCGCCTCCTGGAGATCTTCTATGATCTGCTCGCTCCCGGCGGATTGTTGATCGCGACGAACGTACACCCCAGCAATCCATGGCGGAACTGGATGGAGTACCTCGCAGAATGGCATCTCGTGTACCGTGACGAAGAACAGTTTCTCAAACTCGCGCCTGATCGCGCGCCCCCCGGCTCCATTTTGGTGAAACCAGACGCCACGGGTGTGAACATCTTCCTCGAAGTACGCAAACCTCTCGATGCCTGATGCTTCTCCAGTTTTAGCTGGTGGCCTGGATGGAAACTTCCAAGCCTACGAGCAGGACATCCGAGTCCGCAACTACCAGCTCTGCGGCATCCTCGCCGTGGTGTTTATGCTTGCGGGCAGTTCCTTGGACTGGGTGGTTTTTCAGGAGGAGGGAGTCAAACGCTTCTTCCCCGCACGTGTTCTTTCCGCCGTCGTCAGCGCCCTTGTCTGGCTGGCTTTGACCACCGCCTGGGGCAAGCACATGCACCGCCTGCTCGGCCTGCTCATGGCCATGCCTCTCATTGTCGGGATTGCATGGATGATTTACGCCAAGGGCGGTGCCGACTCCCCCTATTATGCCGGGTTGAACCTGGTGATGCTGGGAGCTGCAATCCTCATGCGCTGGACTTTGCAGGACAGCATTATCGTCGTGGTCCTGACCGTGATATCCTATCTTCTGGCCTGTTTCTTCCATGGCCCGATCGCCAACCGCAGCATCTTTTTCAACAACCTGTACTTCCTGTTTGTCACCGGGGTCTTCACCACCGCCGGCACGTGGTTTTACAACAGCATCCGTTTCTCCGAGTTCAAACTGCGTCATGACCTGGACCTCAACCGCGCCGAACTTGAAGCCAGCAACCAGAAGCTGCGTGAGCTCGATGAGGCCAAAAGCCGCTTCTTCGCCAACATCAGCCATGAACTTCGCACACCGCTGACCCTGCTCATCGCACCCTTGGAAAGCCTGATCCAGCGCGCTGAATCCACCCGTCCTCCCGAAGAACGTGATCTGATGAACACGATGCATGGCAACTCCATGCGCCTCTTGAAACTCATCAATGATCTCTTGGATCTGGTACGTCTGGAATCGGGCCGCGCGCAGGTTTCCACCAAGCGCGTGAATTTGAATAGTTTCGTCAATGGCCTCGCCAATGCCGTCGGCAGCGTCGCGAAGGACAAGCGCCTCAATCTCCATGCTCACGTGGATGACGACCTCAGCAACGTGATTGCCGATCCTGACAAGCTTGAACGTATCTGCCTCAACCTTCTCTTCAACGCCCTCAAATTCACTGCGGCCAATGGTCACGTCCACTTCAGCGCCCTCAAGACAGACGGCTGGCTGGCCATCGAAGTTCGTGACACCGGCATGGGCATTCCGGCGGATCAACTGCCGCACATCTTCAATCGCTTCTGGCAGGCAGACACCTCTTCCCAGCGCAAGTTTCAGGGTATGGGCATCGGCCTCGCCCTCGTTAAAGAGCTCGCGGAAGCCCAGGGCGGCAATGTCGTGGCCATGAGTGAGGTCGGCAAAGGCACGACCATGACGGTGAACCTGCCTCTTCTCCAAGGCGAGCCCACCGCCGCTGAGGATGAGCCCAGTGACACGAGCGAGGACGCAGACGCCGAGCATCCCCAGAATAAAGACTGGATCGCCGAACTCTACCGCCGCGCCGAACTCTTCCCTGCCATGACCTCGCTGCAAGCCACCCTGCGTCCGGTGGAAACAGGCGTGGGCCGCAGCCGCAAGCCCAAGCTGCTCATCGCTGATGACGAACCGGACATGCTCCGCTTCCTCAAGAGCCAGCTCAGCGACACCTTTGAAATCTTGGAGGCTGTTGACGGACAGCAAGCCGTGGAAAAGGCCGCGCAATTCCTTCCAGACATCATTCTCTCCGACATGATGATGCCGGAAAAAGACGGTCTCCAGGTCTGCCGCGAACTGCGCGAACGCTCCATCACACGCTCCATCCCCATTGTACTGCTCACCGCACGCGCAGATGAAAGAACCAAGATCGAATGCCTCGCCGCCGGGGCCAACGACTTTCTGTCCAAGCCGTTCTCACTCACGGAGATCATGGTGCGCTTGAAAAATCTCGTCGACTCCCGCTTGTTTCAGAAGGAGCTCGTGGTGCAAAAGCAGCAGCTCGAAAATGCCCTGGAGCAGATCAAGGAAACGGAATCCATGCTCGTGCAGAACGAGAAGCTCGCCTCTCTCGGCCGCCTCAGCGCCGGCTTGATCCACGAAATCAACAATCCGCTCAACTACGCACGTCAGGGACTTGGCATCATCAGTCGCTCCACCAAATCCTTGCCGGAAGACGAGCGCGCCGACTTTGCCGACACCGTCAAAGATGTGGAGGAAGGGGTGAACCGCGTCATCCAGATCATCTCCGACCTGCGTGGCTTCACCCGCACCACCAACCAGCTCAATCACGCCTTTGACTTGAAAAACGTGGTAAACACCTGCCTGCGCTTCTTTTCCCACGTCTGGAAAGACGGCATCCAGCGTGAGGTGGACATTCCCGACGAGCTTGAAATCCGCGGCGACAGCAACCAGTTCGTACAGGTGCTCATCAATTTCATCCAGAACGCCTTGGATGCCATGGCCACCAAGGAATACCCGGAGGGAGAGTCGGCCTGCATCAAGCTGTCCGCATCCACCCGTAGAGACAGGATCCTTTTCTCCATCAAGGACAACGGGCCCGGCATCCCGCAGGAGATCCGGGACAAGATCTTCGATCCCTTCTTCACCACCAAGGATGTGGGGGAGGGCATGGGGCTCGGACTCTCCATCTGCAATCGCATCATTGCCGATCATGGCGGCCGCATCGAAGTCCGCAGCCAGCCCGGCCAGTTTACCGAGTTCATTCTTGAACTACCCTCTACCGACAGCACCAACAACACCGACACCTAGAAGGCCTCTTCCCTATGCAAAACCAATACGACCTCAAACGCTATGCCGTTCTCTATGTTGATGATGAAGAGAAGGCGTTGAAGTACTTCGAAAAAACTTTCGGGGACGAATTCCGCATCTTCACCGCCATCAGCGCCGCTGAGGGGCTCAAGCTCATCGAACAGCATGGTGAAGACATCGGCGTGCTGCTCTCTGACCAGCGCATGCCTGGAGAAAAGGGGGTGCAGTTGCTTGAGCGCGCCCGCCAGCTCCGTCCACGCCTTGTGCGCATGATGATCACCGCCTATGCCGACTACGATGTCACGGTCGAAGCGGTCAATCTCGGCAGCATCTTCCGCTACATCTCCAAACCCATTCAGATGGACGATGTTCGCAACACCCTCCACCGCGCGATGGAGTTCTACATCCTCCAGCAGGAGCGCGATGGCCTGCTGCAGGAAAAACTCTCCGTGCTGCAAAACCTCCTCATCACTGACCGCGTCATGAGTCTCGGTGTCGTCGCCGCCGGGCTGAACAAGCATCTGAATCAGCCTCTGCGCGCCGTGCATGCCTTCCTGGACATCACCCCTGGCAGACTCAGTCCCCAGAACTTTGATCTCGACCGCTTGCGCCAGGCCACCTTCTGGCGCGACTTCCACGCGCATGTGGTACGTCAGGCCTCCCGCATCGCCGATCTCCTCGGTGAGCTGCAGTCCGCCTCAGGCGCAGAGCACAAGATGGATTCTGCAAATGTTCTTACTGCTTTGATCGATCAGCAGCGTTCCGCCTTCACCGCTAAAGGCATTGAACTGAAATTCGAATCTGAAGGTGCTCTCCCTTCCCTCCAGGCCAGCCGCCCTGCGTTTGAAAAAATGCTGCATCTGCTGCTCCAGACGGAACTGGCGGTGCTCTCCTCCGGCACGAACGTCACCCTCTCTGCCAAAACAGCGACCGCGGCTGCCGACGCTGGAGCACTGCATCTCACGCTAACCGATACCGGTCCGGGACTTGCAGGCGAAGTGCTGCGCTCCGTGTTTGATCCCTTCTTCACTCACGATGATGCCAACAAAGATGGCCCGGGACTCACCCTCATGGGGGCTTTCTTCCTCGCATACCATCTCGGCGGCAGCATCACCTCCCAGCGGAGCGCCAAGGGCCTCGTCCTCGACATCGTCGTTCCTGCCGTGGCTCCAGCCCCCATCGCTCCAGTTGACGGCAGTCGTGAATTCATCACGAACGTCCTCATGAATGATGTTCTCTGGGAGCGTCTGCTGCCCAACGGCTGATCCTCTTGAAAATACGATAGGCCATTCTACCGCATCGGTGGAATGGCCTATTTTTTTCATGGCGACCAAAAAACCTCGAACGCTAACACCAACCAGCGTGCGAATCCTCATTGCTCCCCACGCCTTCCCATCTACCTCTCTCCACCACCATGAACCGACCCACGCTTCACACTCTCGCCCTGTCCCTGCTCACAACCGCTGCGCTCGCTGATGGCGCGTTCTACGGCGATCCGCCAGACGCGACGCATCCATGGGCCATCCATGACATGAACCGTCCGCAGCCCGTGCGCGTGGAGCCTGGCACCTTCGGCACTCAGGAAAAGCCGGGCACCCCGCCTTCGGATGCGGTCATCCTCTTCGGCGGCAAGCCCGAGGAGATTGAAAAATGGCAGGCCGACAAAAACCCCGCCGAGCCGACCAAGTGGGAAGTCAAAGACAGCGTGCTGCAATGCGTGCCGGGCAGCGGCTACGTCCGCACCAAGGAAGAATTCTCCGACTGCCAGCTCCACATTGAATGGAGCGCACCCGTCAAGGTCGAAGGCAACAGCCAGGGCCGCGGCAACAGCGGCATCTTCCTCATGGGTCAGGTCGAAGTCCAGGTGCTGGATAATTACAACAACCCCAGCTACCCGGACGGCATGGCTTCCTCCATCTACGGCATCAATCCGCCCATGGCCAATCCCCTGCGCGCGCCCGGTGAATGGCAGACCTATGACATCGTCTTCCGCCGCCCCATCTTCAAAGACGGCAAGGAGCTCGATCCCGGCTACATCACCGTCTTCGTAAACGGCGTCCTCACCCAGGACCACACCCCGCTCGAAGGCGGTGGCGGTCACATGCGCCGCTCTTCCCCCAAAGCCTTCCCAGACCAAGGCCCGCTCAAGTTGCAGGACCATGGCAATCCAGTGCGCTATCGCAACATCTGGTACCGCCCGCTGCCCAAGCGCGCCATCGACGGTGGCGAAACCAGCCACATGACCGAAGCCGCCACCACCGCCAAGCGTGCGGAGATCGCCAAAAACATCCGCGCTTCTGCTGCCAAGCTCGAAGGCACTGAAAAGATGCTGCATTTCTTCGAGTCTCTCTGCTACGCGGAGGATGCCGAGGCCCGTGAATTTGCGCTCGCGGCTCTCAGCGATTTCACTGGCGTGATTAAAGAGGTGCCCCCCGGCAAGATTGAGTCGAAGAAAGGCGAGATTCTGCAAGTGGCCAAGGCACTGCGCTACCTGACCAAGTTCAAAATCCTGCCGGAAGACATCGCTGCCAAGAAGGATTTGGAAGCCATCATCAAGGTGGAGGACTGGGAGCCCAAGCCAAAGAAGAAGTAGCCTTGTTGCTGTGCAACAAGACAGCCCTGTTCCACGGGAACAGGGCTGCTTTACACCGCATCCGCCGCCAGTGCAGCATTGCCGATGATGCCGGCCTCATTGCTAAAGCGGGCGGGCAAAATCTGCAGACGCTCCCACACCACGGTGCTAAGCATGCTCTGCACCTTGTTCTTGAGCGGCGTGAAAATCAGATCACCCGCCTGGGCCACACCGCCGCCGATCACAAAGGCATCAGGATTGAGAAGCCAGGCGATGCTGGAAATCGCGGTGCCAAGCCAGTCGGCAATTTCACCCCAGATCTGACGCGCGATGTCATCACCCGCCTGCGCCGCATCGGCGATCTTCTTGGGCGTGCAGTCCGCAATGTCTTTTCCAATGCCTGCCTCAGCGTAGCGAAACACGGCGTGTTCGGCGATCTGCTGGTTGCCGGTGTATTTCTCCAGAGCACCCAGATTGCCGTAGTGGCCGGGTTTGCCGTCATAGTGAATGCTCATCTGGCCGATCTCTCCCGCGACGAAGCCGCTGCCGCGAAACATCTTGCCATCCAGCACCAGACCACCGCCGATGCCGGTGCCCATGGTGAGGCCGATGACGTTTTTCAGACCTCGCGCTGCCCCATGCCGAAACTCCGCATAGGTCATCGCATTCGCATCATTTTCGACGAGCACGGGAAGCCCGGTCTTCTCGCCAAGAATGGCTTTAAGAGGCACATGCTTCCAGCCGGGGACGTTCGTCAGCTCATGCACGAAGCCATGATCAAAATCGACGAGGCCGGGAACTCCCACGCCGATGGAACAGATGTCAGGATAGGTCTGCCGCAGCTTCGCCACGCGGGCAGCCATCTCGCCAATGAGCGCGGCAGGGCCGTGGAACTGGCCTGTGGGGATGGGTTCGTCGGTGACGAGCAGTTCATCGCCACGGCACACACCGAGTTTCACGGAGGTGCCGCCAAAGTCGATGCCAATGGAGGTTTTATCAGTTTCAGCCATAACGCGGTCCGCCTCAAAGCGGGGCGCGGAGATTGCCCACCAAACGCAGACCATGCAAGGTCAAATCCGGGTCCGTGAGGATGTCTTCCTCCATGCCGGAGATGATCCATTCGGCATCCCCCCCCGTGGCGACGATGTGGGCATCCTGCCTGCCGAGCTCCTTTTTGAGTGCCTCAAGGATACCTTTGACCATGCCTCGATAGCCAATGGCAGCCCCGGCAAGAATGGCCCCCTCAGTTGACTGACCGATGGCTGTGCTCGGCTCGCGAAGATCCACGCTGGGCAGCAAGGCGGTGCGCTCATGGAGGTAATCCGTCATCAAGCGCAGCCCCGGGGCGATCACGCCACCGATGTAGAATTTGTCAGCCGAGAGGATGTCGAAGGTCACGGCAGTACCGAAGTCGATCACGATGCCCGGCGCACCATGCATGTGCGCCAGCGCGACAGCATTCGCCAGCCGGTCGGGGCCGATGCTCTCGGGTTTCGGATAACGAATGCCGATGCCCAGCGGTGTGTCGTGCCGCAGTTCAATGAGCTGGTCGCCAAATACCTCGCGAAACGCAGGCACCACTTTCGGCACGACGCTGCAAATCACAGCGCTTTCAAACTGCCAGCCCTGCGTGACCTCACGCACAGCATCGGGCGAAAGCTCGCGCGTGGCATGCTCGCGCCGTTCGAGAATGGTCTCGCTCGTCGCGAGGCCAAACTTGGTGCGTCCATTGCCGACGTCGATGAGCAGCTGCCTCCGGCTCATGGCTTGGCCGTGTCGTCTTCCTTTTTGTTCTCTTCCTTCTTCTCCTCCTTGGGGGCCTCACCAAACGTGTTCACGCCAAACATATTTTCAGGCGCACCTTTGACTTCTTCTTGCTTGGGTCGCAGGGGATCGCCTTCAACGACGAGGGCCTTGGGCGGGTCCTTGACGAATTTCACGCATTGATAGAGGAGATTGTAGTTATGCCGGAGGGCCGCTGGGTAGGCGATGCGACCGGGCTCGGTGACGTTTTCCCGGAGGAGCTTCCCGGCAAGGCTGGCGAAGACATTGCTGCTGAGCTTGGCGGCTTTTTCAACGGTTCCCCCGGCGAGTTCACCTGCGGCCTTGGCAGCGGAACTGCCGCCGCTGCGAAACATGTCGCTGCTAATGCGGCGCGCTTGAATGGAGATGGAGGCCTGGGAGGAAAGCAGAGTGCCATCGGGTGCAAAGCTCATCTCAAGGCTGGCGTGGTCGTCAGAGGAAAACATGCCGCGCATGTGATCCACACGGACAGAGATGAAGAGACCGCCATCGGGCGCGGATGTGACCTCGGGCTTGTAGGTGCGGAAATCGACCTCGGAGAATTTATACTCCGCAGCCTTCTTCTTTTCTTTGTTCCAACCGCCAAGGCTGCTGCCAAATTTATCGATGTCCACCTCCACACCAGCGTTGGCAACGCTGGCGATGAGAAGGAGCAGGGCGAGGGGGCGGAGGTTCATAGCGCCCCCACAGTGCGGCATAAACCGGCTTTTTCAACTCCGGGCTGGGATAGCAAGGCGGGCCGCTCTGAGTACCGGCTTTGGAGCCCCGCCCTCAAGTCAGCCGCCCAGTGATATACGCCTCGGTCTGCGGATCGCGCGGATGATTGAAGATGTTCATCGTTTCATCTTCCTCGATCAGTCGGCCCTTGTAGAAGAACGCGGTGCGGTCGGCAATGCGTTTCGCCTGCTCCATGTTGTGCGTGACGATGACAAACGTATACTGGCCGCGCAGTTGATGGATCAGCTCCTCAATGCGTGCGGTGGCGATGGGATCGAGCGCGGCGCAGGGCTCGTCCATCAGCAGAATGCGCGGCTGCAAGGCGATGGCACGGGCAATGCACAAACGCTGCTGCTGACCCCCAGAAAGCCCGGTGGCCACTTCGTGCAGCCGGTCTTTCACTTCATCCCACAAGGCGGCGGAGCGCAGGCTGCGCTCGGCGGCTTCTTCGAGATCGTGGCGGTCCTTGATCCCGGCAACGCGCAGGCCGTAAACGGCGTTTTCGAAAATGGAGCGCGGGAAGGGATTGTACTTCTGAAACACCATTCCCACGTTGCGGCGCAGGCTGATCACATCGACGTCGGGTGCATAGAGATCAACGCCATCGATCTTGATTTTGCCACTGACGACACGGGCGGAGTCCACGAGATCGTTGATGCGGTTGATGGAGCGCAGCAGGGTGCTCTTTCCACAGCCGGAGGGGCCGATGAGCGCCATCACATCCTCGCTGCGCATGTTCAGATCGACATCAAAGAGCACTTGGTTGTCACCATAGGCATAGTTGAACTTCTCCACCTGAATGAGCGGCTCTGCGACGGTAAGATCTGGAGTATCTGCGGCCATGTTTAACTGAAAGTACCGCGCAAATAGGAGTCGGTGAGCTTTTCGCGCGGATTGGTGAAGAGCTCTTCCGTGGGCGCAAATTCCACCAGCTTACCAAGGTGCAGGAAGGCGGTGTAATCCGAGACACGCACGGCCTGCTGCATGTTGTGGGTGACGATGACCACGGTGAACTCTCTCGCAAGCTGGTGCATCAGCTCTTCGATTTTGAGCGTCGAAATGGGATCAAGCGCCGAGCAAGGCTCGTCCATCAGCAGCACATCCGGCACCGTGGCAATCGCACGGGCGATGCACAGCCGCTGCTGCTGACCGCCAGAAAGAGCGAGGGCGTTTGCATGGAGGCGGTCTTTAAGCTCCTCCCACAGCGCTGCATGCGACAGTGAGCGTTCCACCGCCTCATCGAGCACACTCTTGTTTTTCTCGCCATGGATGCGCAGGCCATAGGCCACGTTTTCATAGATGCTCTTGGGAAAGGGATTCGACTTCTGGAACACCATGCCGACCTGCTTGCGCAACTGCGTGAGATCGACATCCCCATCATGGATGTTCTTGCCTTTGACCAGCACTTCCCCCTTCGTCACGCGGGCACTGGGCACGCGGTCGTTCATGCGGTTAATGCAGCGCAACAGCGTGCTCTTGCCACAGCCGGAGGGGCCGATGAGCGCGGTGACGCGGTGGTATTCAACCTTCAGATTGATGTCAAACAAGGCCTGGCTGGCACCATAGCAAAAATCCATGTCTCGCACCTGGACGACAGGCGGCGGGATGGACTGAGGAGTGGCGGCAGGGGTCATGAAGAGAGCAGCAATTACCAGCGATACTTGGCCCGCAAATGTTTGCGCAGCAGCACAGAACTGGCGGCCAGCGAAGCGACCAGAACAAGGAAAACGAACACGGACCCATACTGCGCACGCTCAGCATACTCATTCTGCGGGATCTTGGCGGCCAGCGTGTAGATGTGATACGGCAGGGCCTGCACGGACTCGGTGAAAATGCCGAGGAAGCGCGATACGCTCTGCTCCCAATGCGCAAAGATCGACGCATCCGCCGGCAGCGGTGGCAGGTCTTTCTGCCAAGGCAGCTTGTCTTTGAAGGCTAGCGCAGCGGTGAACATGATGGGGGCTGTCTCACCAGCCGCACGGGCGATGCCGAGGATGCTGGAGGTCAGAATGCCAGGTGTGGCGAAGGGCAGCACGCTGTAGCGGATCGTCTGCCAGCGCGTGGCCCCGAGCGCCATGCTCGTCTCCCGAAAGCCCTGCGGCACCGCCTGCAGGCACTGTTCGCTGGCAGTGATGATGACGGGCAGGATGACGAAGGCGAGCGTAAAACCGCCGGATAGCACGCAGGTGTCCCAGCCTTCAAAGCTGAGCGTGGTAAAGCCGAGCGGAATGGAAAACACAGAGCGGTCCGCCGGAACATCGACAAAGGTCGGCGCGGTTAAAACGAACGCTCCCAGACCAAACAAGCCGAACACGACCGAGGGCACCCCTGCGAGATTCAAGATCGCCAGCCTTACCATTTCGAGGAACTTGCCGTGCTTGGCATACTCACTGAGATAGATCGCACAGGCGACGCCGAGGAAGAGCGCAACACCCACGCTGACGATCACCAGCAAAGCTGTGCCGACGATCGGCCCCAGAATGCCGCCACCAGAGTAAGAGATGGTTTTTTCCGAACGGAAGTTGTCGCCGAGTTTCTTTTTGACCGCGTCGGCGCCGTTCACATCGGTTTCAATGCGGGTGCCCTCCTGGTCTTCAATGACGTGCAGTGTGGCGGGCAGCTCGGTGAGGAACTGCGTGTTCACAAACGGCCACTTCGACTGGAACACGACCGGCGCGCCTTTGACAAAAATGTGCAGCATGATCGCCAGCGTGATGATCACGACGATGTAGCTGCCGACCCGCAGCCCCCAGCGTGCAGCCGTCTCGCGCTGCTGAATGCCGGAGCTGTCGCCTGCGAAGGGGTTCTCGTTGGTAGGGGCGGGATTCATGCCTTGTGGGGTTCAAAGCGGCGTGCCACAGCGCGCGCGCACCAGTTGACCAGCAGTGAGATGGCAAACAGCACGATGCCGACCATGAACAACGCCTGCCAGTGCGAGCTGCCGCGCGACACTTCGCCAAGCTCCTGCGCGATGATGCCTGTCAGTGTGTGCGCCGGTTGGAAAATGACACCAGGCCCGCTGCTGAAGTCGGGAATGGCGATGCGGTTGCCCGCAACGAGCAGCACCACCATCGTCTCACCCACCACACGCCCGAGCCCGAGCAGGATGGCCGAAAGAATGCCGGAGATGCCCGCCGGAACGATGACGCGGAAGACAGTTTGCAGCTTGGTGGCTCCGAGCGCGTCGGAGGCATCAATGTAGGCGCGCGGGACGTTGTTCAGAGCGTCCTCCGAGAGACTGAACATAGTCGGCACGGCCATGAAGGCGAGCAGGCAGCCCGCATTGAACATGTTCAGCCGTTCCTGAATGGGGAAACCAGGCACCCATTGCAGCCAGCCCCATTCACTCACGTCTTTGATGAGATTACCGAGCAGCGAGATGCCGATGAAACCCAGTACGACCGATGGAATAGCCTGAATGAATTCGATCACCGGCTTGATCAGTTCCTTCTCCCGCTCACTGGCGAACTGGTTCGTGTAAATGGCGGCCACGACACTGACCGGCGTGGCGATCAAAATGGCAATGGCGGCAATGACAAGCGAACCGGTCAGCAACGGGACAAAACCATAGAAGTCCTGCCACGAACTGTTCGTAATCCATTGGGTGCCGAAGAAGAAAGCTCCAATGACGCGGAAAATGGAAACCGGCTTGTCCCAGCGCCAGCCTTCGAGCGTGGCAGCAGCGGCGCGCATTTCACGAGCGTGAGCCGGAATGTCTTCCCGCACTTTGTTGACCATCGCTCGGGCGGCACCCGTGCCCGCGTCTTTGGGCAGCACGGCGGCTGCCTTTTCAATGACCACGGCATATTTTTCAACCTGTTCGCGCAGTTCGGCGGTGCGACCGGTGATTTCCTTGATGCTCTCCTCCAGATTGACGGCTTCAGAGACGGATTCCTCCGCCTCTTGGGTCAGACTGGCCTTTTCCTCCGGGTCGGTTTCTGTGGCGGCAGCTTCGAGAAGTCTCTGACGGTTGATTTCGAGCACGTCGAACTCAACCGCTTTCTCCTTGGTCTCCAGCGCTTTTGCCTTGAGGTCGTCCAGCACTTCCTGGAGAGGCTCCGCAGCTTCTTCAAATTCTTCCTGCGCCGTCACGAGCTCGGCAAACTGGGTTCGTGCTTCGCCGTCTTTGACATCGAATTCCGCCACGAGCGTCTGCAGCAACGGTGGCAGGTCAGTGACCTCCGGGGTGAGCGCGGCAAATTCACGCTGCAACTGTTCGCGTTCTGCTGTACTGAAGAAATCGGGATAGCTTAGTGCGGCGGCGGCACTGGCAGACGCCGCCACCAGTTCACCGCGCAAAACCTTGATTTGCTCCGGTTCAGGCGGTGTCTTTTCGAGCACCTGCCTGAGCGATTCGCGGGGCCGCGCGGTTTTGTCCTCTACCTGCCGCTTGAGCAGGAAGGCCGCGTCACGCCGGTCACGCGCCGGTTTGCTCAGCGTTTCCAACGAAGCACTGACCGCCTGGCGCAGACTGCTTGAAAGCGCCTGATTACGTTGCAGAGGCTGGTCGATGATGTCACAAAATTCCAGTCCCGCACGGCGATAGGTTTGCAGCTCGCGCTGGTAGGTGGGTAGGAAGTCGATGCCCTCACGCAGCAGGAACACCATGATCAGCACCAGCACGATGATGGCGACGCTGGCATTGCTCCCGAAGAAGTACTTGATCAGCTTCTGGGGATCGACCCCGAGAATCGTGTGCTTGCGACTCCTGAGCAGCACGCTGCGCAGCGGCGGTCTGCTGGGCGTCGGGAGGCTGTTCATGCGGCAAGGGGAAGGATTACACCGGAGTTGAAACCAAATCCGGCGGTCGAGACAAGTCTCTTCCGCCGGACTGGTGGATCGGTCAATCAACAGTTATTTTGCAATGCTAAGAGGAACGAAGCCCGCCTTGTTGACGATGGCGTCTCCCGCAGGGCTGAGGCAGAAGTCAATGAACTCCTTGGTGGTGCCGGTGGGCTCGCCGCTGGTGTAGAGGAAAGTCGGGCGGGACAGGGGGTAGGACTTCACCGACGCAGGGTTGGGTGCAGAGCCTGCAATGGTGACAACCTTGATCCCTTTGGCTCCTGAATAGGCGTAGCCGACATAACCAATGCCGTTGGAATTGGAGCCGACTTCGGCGGCGATCTGCTCATTGCCAGCCATTTTCTGGCTGTTTTTGCCATACTCGCGGCCTTTCATGGCCAGACCGATGAAGTCTTTGTACGTGCCAGAAGACGTATTGCGGGTGTAAACCGAGATGGGGCCGGGGGTGCCCCCGACTTCGCTCCAGTCCTTGATGTCACCGGCAAAAATCTGCAGAAGCTGCTTCTTGGAGAGATCCGCGATGGGATTGTTCTTGTTCACAACCACGGAGATCATGTCCCACGCGACTTCGAATTCCTTGAGTGAGACGCCCTTGCTGCGGCAAAGAGTGCGCTCGTCCGCCTTTACCTTGCGGCTGGACATGCCCACTTCCGCAGTGCCGGAGGCCAAATTCGTGAAAGCGGTGGAGGAGCCTTCCGCTGCGATGTCAAAGCTCACTTTGCCACCTTGCTTCTTGAAGGATTCAGCCAGCTGCGGGACGAGCTTCGCGCCGAGAGTGTCGGAACCACGAATGCGCAGGGTGGTCTGAGCCTGAAGCGACAGCGCAGCAGCAAAGGTGGTGCAGAGAGAGAGGAAGGCGATCTTCATGAGTTGTTTGGGATAGGATGGGGCGATTGACTTGTCCGCCGCCAGCTTGCGGCGACGAGCCGGATATTGGCGGAAGGCGGCAGGTGGTCAAAATGCTCACTGTGACGAAAGCGTCACAAACACCACACTGAATCTCCCGAAACGCTCCGCGCCATCTGTTATATGTGAATAACTCCAAAGGTGACGAAAGCGTCACAGTAAGCATCTGGCGTTAATTTAATGTTACGGGCATGTGACATTCGTTTCCTGGGCGATACCAAAAAATCAGCCGGGGAGCTCCTAAACTCACCTGACATACCTCACACATGCGCATTCAACATTCCCGCATTTCACGCGTACTGGCGGCCCTAGCTTCCGTCGCCATCGCGTTGCCGCCATCCTTGCCCGTTGCCGCCAGTCCGGCCATGGAAAAGCTGTTTTTCATCCTCAAATCCAAGGGCTCCCTGACTCAGGATGAGTATGATATGCTCATCGCCGCCGCACGTGCGGATGACAAGGACAAGGAAAGACCAGCTTCCGCACCAGCCCCCAACACATCCGCCTTGGAGCAGCGCCTGTCTCAGACCGAAAGCAAGGTGGGCAGTCTCGAAAACGTCCTTACCAACACCCGTGGGCAGATTGAGGACATCTCCAGGATCACTGACAACACCTCCCCCTCCACGATGTCTGCTGCCGAGCTTGATGTGCTGCTGGCAGACAAATGGTATGAGCGCCTGAAAATGAAAGGCTACCTGCAGGTGCGTACGGATTCCGTCATGCACGAGGATGGTGGTCAGTTGCATGTTCAGAATGACTCCTTGGCCAATGGCCAGTCGAGCATCGGCATCCGCCGCGGTCGTATGGCCTTCAGCGGTGACTTGACCAACCACGTCTATCTCTATTTCCAAGCAGACCTTTTCGGCGGAGTCAATGGCAACGGCGGAGTCCAGGCGCGCGACTATTACGCCGATGTCTCGCTGGATCCCGCCCGTGAACATCGCGTCCGCATGGGTCTGTCCAAAGTCCCTTATGGCCATGCCATCTTGCAGTCCTCCCAGAATCGCCTTGCCTTGGAGCGCCCTGAAGCCATCAGCACTGCTATCGAAGGCGAGCGTGACTTTGGCGTCTACTACATGTATGCCCCTTATGAAATCCGCGAACGTTTCAAAAACCTAGTCAAGATGGGCCTGCGCGGTTCGGGTGACTATGGCATGATCGCCTTTGGTGCTTTTTCCGGCCAGGGCATCAACAAGCCGGACACGAATGGACAGCCGCATTGGGTGGCCCGTGCCACCTATCCCTTCGAGTTCGAAAACGGCCAGTTCCTCGAATTGGGCATCGCAGGCTATGCCGGGAGATTCAACACCACCACGGCGGCGATCCCAGGCGTTGGCACACCTAATAACGGCAACGGGGCCAACCGTGGCATCACCGATGCACGCGTCGGCATTTCCGCCATTCTGTATCCGCAGCCCTTCGGCATCGAAACCGAATGGAACTGGGGTAAAGGCCCGCAGCTTTCCAATGACATGCGCACCATCACCTCCGCCAGTCTGAGCGGCGGCTATGTACAGGCAAGCTATCGCCATGTATTTGCCAACCAGAAGGAGTTCATCCCCTTCGTCCGCTGGCAGAGCTACGACGGCGCCCGCAAATTCGCCGCCAACGCTCCCAAGGACAAGGTCAACGAAGTGGGCGTCGGCTTCCGCTACGTCCCTTATCCGGAACTGGAATTCACGGCCATGTTCATGCACGGCATGCGCACCAACACGGCGGTGGCACCCTACAACAATGTGAATTATGATTATCTGGGCCTGCAGGCTCAGGTCAATTTCTAACAGTCATTTTTGGTTCATCGGTTGAGTTGGAGGCCGGGCGCATCGGGAGATGTGTCCGGCCTCCTCGTTTCCACGGTTCGGACGAATGGATGCAGGGTTGCTTTGTCTCATCTCATCCCTTAGCTTCGCCTTCGCTCCAAACCCTGCCGCCTTATGGAAACCACAATCCAGCAGATTCTCTATGTTGCGGCGGCCCTCGTTTTTGCCATCGCCTGCCGCTCCTTCAACAACCGCTTCATTCAGAAGCTGGGCTGGCTGGCGTTGCTAGGTGCTTCCTATCTCAGCGGCTACTACCTGACCTACACCCACGTCGGCGGTGCCATCTTTGTCGGTGCCTGGTTCATGCTGCCATGGATGGAGATCGTTTTCCGCGTGCGCCGCCTGCGCTTCCCGATCAAAAGTGAGGTCAAACACCGCTTCCCACCCTCCCGCGAGGTGTTCCCGGAACTCTCCGAGCTCAGCAGCGAAGCGGATGATGACGGCTTCTCCGAGATCGGTGACACCGGCTGGAAGTTCAGCCAGACGGACTACTTCATGCGGCTGTTCTACCACGAGGAAAAACGCATGCAGGCCGCCATCGCACTCGCACAGCAGGGCGACTTTGGCTTCTCATACGTCAGCCTCACTTCACGTGCCGCCAGCGGGGTCACCTTCACCACAACGAACTACCCCTTCGCCGCCACCATGAAGCACTCGCCCCGGCAGCGCCTGAACCGCTTCACGCATGCCGGATCCTTCTCAGACCTGCTGGAGCGCCATGAACTCTTCCTCCACAACGAAGGCATTCGTCTCGAAGATCTCGCCCTGCAGGACACCGAGTACCTCCACGCCTACATCGAGCGCGACATGAGCGTGCTCATTGATCACAACATCACCAGCGGCGTCATCGAGCCCACCGGCAACGGCGAATTCCGCTACTCTTGGCGCGGCTGCATCTTCCTCTACTGGCAGGTCGTAAAGGACATGCTGCGGGTGTGAATCACAGACGCGGCAGCCATTCGCGCAGCTTCGTCATCGTCAGCACCGTGTGGCTGAGCAGAAAAAAATGATCCGCCTGCGTCACGGTGAATTCCTGCGTGGCAGGTGCAAACTGCCGCACCTTCGCAATGCGCCGGGCGAAATCGCCCGACTTCACGAAGTATTCGCGGCCGCCTGCGATGAATGCAGCCTTCGCATCACGCGGAAATTTCAGCAGCAGATCTTCCGGCGGATACGCAGCCATGCAGA
Source organism: Prosthecobacter sp. (assembly GCF_029946185.1). GTDB lineage: Bacteria > Verrucomicrobiota > Verrucomicrobiia > Verrucomicrobiales > Verrucomicrobiaceae > Prosthecobacter. Next base: position 2,583 of record NZ_JAQSEA010000117.1, on the reverse strand, counting down.
TCAGGCGGTCAAAACGTTCCGGGTGCTTCGTGAAGACATTGCAGGCACCCGTGCCACCTGCTGACAGCCCCAGCAAAACCGGCCTCATCACCGCTCGCCCCAGCCGTACGCTCACCGCCTTCACACACTCCTGCACATACTCACTGGGAACGGTGGCCGTGTTGATGCCGTACGCTGGGCAGATGATGATGTGATTGCCGAAATGCTCGGCCAGCAAATGCTGATACCAGAGGAAGCTGCCGCCGTAGCCGTGCAGAAACACCAGCACGGGCGTTCGCGCATCCGCACCCGCCGGCAGATGCACCAGTGCCAGTCCTTCCTGCGGCCGTTTTTCCGCAAAGCAATACGGCAGTGCCGACCCCACGCTGGAATACACCGGCGACTTCGCGATCAATGCATACCGCTCCGCCACCAAGGGTCTCATCATGCCTGCCTGCGCAGGTGTCAGGCCGAGCAGCACGGGTTGTGACAAGGCAAGCGCGACGATCGCAGCCTCTGGCAGCGTGTTCAGTGCCAGCCGAAACATCGGCAGAAAATCAGCCGCTGGGCGGTTGAACTGCGGCGGTGCTGCCGCATGCGCCGTCTTCCAAGTAACCCGGATGACTTCATCCGCACGCACCGCCAGCCCACCGCAGAACAGGAATATCGGGAGCAGCCAGCGCATGCTCAATTCTATCCCGCCCATCTGCAGCATGACAATCAGGAACTACAATCAAAACGGTCAAATAGCCCCGCCCACTCACGATCCAGGCGCGGGTTGCGGCTGATTGCGGGCGGCTTCGGCGGCAGCGCGTTGCGCAGCTTCAGCAGCGGCACGCTGGGCTTCCTCCTGGGCACGGCGGACCTGCTCTTCCGCCTGACGCTGCGCCATCTCTTGCGCCCGTTGTGCGGCCTCCTGCTGGGCACGCATCTGCTGCTCTTCAG
>NZ_JAQSEA010000117.1:0-1559 GCF_029946185.1 Prosthecobacter sp. | reverse complement strand
CAGCCTCCTGCTGGGCCTTCATCTGCTGCTCTTCAGCGGCACGGCGTGTGACTTCCTCCTGCTGACGCTGCATGGCAGCGGCCTCAGTCTGCCGGATGCGTTCAGCTTCCGTAGCGGTGGCCTGTTCGGCAGCCATGCGCTCCGCCGTGGCACGCTGCTGCTGGGCTGTCATCTCCTGTTGCTGCTGGGCAGCAGTGGCCTGCTGGCGCGCTTTTTCAGTCTCAGCGGCGGCTTGGTCAGCGGCCATGCGTTGCTGCTGGGCCGCCAGCGCCTCCTGCTGCGCAGCGGCGGCAGCCTGCATGCGGCTTTTTTCCGCTTCAGCATTCGCTGCGGCCTGTTCAGCAGCTCTTTTTTCTGACATGCCACGTTCTTGCAACCCCTGCTGCTGGCGCTGCTCCATGGCGGCGGCACGGGCCTGTTCCCGATCAGCGCGCATCTGAGCTTTTTCTGCTTCGGCCGCTGCAGTTGCGGCGGCTTGCTCAGCCGCCATTTTCTCTGCCTCTAAGGGTTGCGATGAAACGCTGGGATCAGCAGGCGGCGGCATGACTGCGGCTGGAGCGGTCACCACGGCAGGTGCGGTCCGGTCAGGTTCAATAACAGGCACAACTGCGGCAGCCGAAGGTTCAGCAGCCTTGTTCTCAACCATCGCTGGCACATTGGATGGAGCCGCGGCAGGAACGCTGCTCTCCAAAACCTTGCTCTCAGGCGGCATTTCGGGCCTGCGCGGTGTTCCCCTTGTGGGACGTTCCTGATTCCTAGGCTCCCTTGTTGAACCCGAAGGAAGCTCCGCAGCGACGGCCGGACGCACGGCTTCTTGGGCCTGAGCGTTCGGCACCGCAGGCATGTTGCCGACAACTGGCACTTCAACTGAAGGACGCGGAAAGGAATGCGGCCTTCTCCCCTGTCCCGGCTGCTGCGGCATTGCTGGCGCAACGACTTGAGCCGCCGGTCTTTCTGTAGCGATGGGAGCACTCACCGTTTCCTGCGGCGGAGCCTTTGGCACTCTTGGCGCACCCTTGCCAACAGTTGGCGCTTCGCCCGGTTGACGGCCAGCTTGATGCGGCCTGCGCCCGTGCGCAGGCTGCTGCTGCACATCGGCCGTCTTTTTCTCTCTGGCAATCGTCTCACGAATCTCCGTGGCAACGCGCTGTGACACGCCGTCAAATCCGCTCACCCGCGTCGGGCGCTGGATGTGTTCTTTGACCTCAGGGCGCATGATCCGGGCTCCGGGCCTGACGGTTGGAAGCTCCACCATCGCCACGGGTGCTCTAGCATCTCTGCGCCCATGATGCTGCTGCGCGGGCATCTGGTCAGCGTGCATCGTTTGCACTTGCCGCTGCGGCACAGGCTGACCGCAAGCCTGCTCCATCTGGGCGCGGGGCGGTCCCCCATGATTGATAAACGCATGCTTCTGGCTGCGATTGGGCACAATCTGAGTCACGTTCACGCTGTGCTGGAAGATCGTGGTCTGCTGCGTCACCGGCGCATACACATGGATGTAAGTCGGGCTCACAAATTGGTTCGTATTGATGAAGGTGTAGCTGGTGGGGCCGAGGCCG
>NZ_JAQSEA010000116.1 GCF_029946185.1 Prosthecobacter sp. | reverse complement strand
CGCCGTGGCCCAGGTCAGGCCTTGGAACTCCTTGAACGCTGTCATCGTGCTGAGCGCGACGATGGGGTTCATGATCGGGGCCGCAAGCATGTACGTCACCGCACAGGAAAGGGGCAGCCCCTTTTGCACCAGCCGCCGGATGACCGGCACCACCGCGCACTCGCACACGGGGAAAATCAGCCCGAGGAAGCCGGCTATCAGCGTCGCCAGCACCTTGCTCTTGGGCAGCACGCGGTCCAGCAGCTTGGCCGGGAGGAAGGCGTCTATTATTCCGGAAAAGACCGTGCCGATGAGAATGTAGGGAGCGCCTTCGAAGACAATGCTCAGGAAGGCCATGAGGATGTCCCCCATGCGGCTGGGGACGGGCAGATCGGCGAGAAAAATCATGTGGTTGGGAAAGAGAGTCATAAACGCGCCGAGAAGGCGGGTTCAAGCGGGAAAGAACGGGGGAATGACGGAATGTTGGGGAACGACGAGAGGTCAAGGGTCAAGGGGAGTCAAGAGGTCAAGAGGTCAAGAGGGGCGCTGGCAGGAGTCGTCCTCGTTCTCCTACTTGTCCTCGGTCATTGCGCATGGAATGCCGAAATGGGGGCGCAAAGCTAGGGTGCTGCCCTTGAACGCCGAATCAGATTGCCTTGGGGTGGCAGTTTTGGTGGAATACGCCTATGAATGAGCCGTCGAAACAGCGCTGGGGGTGTTTGCAGTGGGGAGTCGTGGTCAGCGTAGGTTTGCTTGGCTGGTTATTCTTGAGTTCGCAGGGATCTTCCATCGCCAAACAGGGTGCGCAAATGCGGGGCGTGAACAACTGTAAGCAGATCATCCTGTCGCTGAAGCAGTTCTCCAAGGATAACTCTTCTGCCTATCCAGACGCAGGATCTGCAGCCGTCGGTGCGGAATCGGCAAATCAGATTTTTCGCAGGTTATTCGAGGAAGACATCCTGACTGCGCCCAACGAAAGTATTTTCGGCTGTCCCAACAGTGTGTTTGCCCCCGACATGAGCATTGGGACTGCACCCGACTTTGCCCAAGCCCTGACTCCCGGTGAGTGCCACTGGATGCTGCTCAAATTCCAAACGGATTCATCAGCCGGAGATACGCCCATCGTGGTGGAAAACGCTCTCAACGCCTCATGGCCCCCAAAATGGAATGTCGCGGACCCATCGGACAACAAGCGTGGCCGGGTGTGGAAAGGGAATAAAATCATCGTGGGCCGCAATGACGGCTCTGTCGCCGTGGAGAAACTGCGACCAGATGGCACCATCGACTGGCGTCGCATGTACAATGCAGGATACGGCACCAAAAGTTGGATCGACACGCTGACGCCGGAGCAGGTCGCGAAGTTGGCGTACTGGGATGTAGAAGAAAAATAACCCCGCACTGTGCCTGACTTGCGCATCCTTGGGCAGGATTTGCGATGGCCTATGGGGAGTGGGGGCTGGGGCGTTGATGGGGTAACACGCGCCAACTCCAACTCGACTCCATCCATGAAAACGCTACTTGCTCCTCTGCTGCTCAGTCTGGCCATGACCGCCACCGTGTTCGCCGCTTGGCCCATCAATGATCAATGTCCGGTGGACCACAAGCCCTCGCGTCCGATCTATCGGGTGAAGACGGATGAAGGCTTTGTGTCCTTCTGCTGCGTGGACTGCATGCAGAAGTTTACCAAGTCGCCCGGCTCTTATCCGGTGAAGAAGAAGGAAGGGGCTAAGTGACTGGCGGGATCGGTGCTGACACTGAATAAAAAGCACGGGATCTGCCATGATCCCGTGCCGCCTCTGGGCAGTAGGTTGGGTGTGTTTGGCGGGCGGGACACTCCGCTTCACACAAATACCTCTTCGCCAAACCGCCCGACTGCGAGGGCGTGCGCATGCCGGTGTGTTTGCCGTACGCTCGCAGACGGGCGGGCTGTCGCCACACCCATCCTACGATGGGCGCAGGCACTCCCGGGGGATGTACGTTGGGTGTGTTTGGCGTCGAAGACATGGCAACGCCTCACCGCACAGTCCGCCAAACCGCCCGACTCTGGAGGCGTTCGTACGCCATAGACCTCACCACCCGCTCAGGACGGGTCCATTCTTCGCACTACGTGCTTCGAAGGACACGCGGGCTGTCGCCACACCCATCCCACGACTTTGAATGCGACGCTGATCTGGCTCGGACAACAGACCAGCAGTGCGGACTTGAGCCACAGGGGTTCAGTCGTTTTTTCTGGGCTCATGTCCTCTCCTCATCCATTCGATCTCAATCAGCGCAGCATCTGGGTCTTTGGCGGTGCCGGTTATCTCGGCGCTGCTGTCGTGGCGCAACTGGCTGAAATGCAGGCCCGCGTGCTGTGCGTGGATCTGGAAGGGCGCGCTGCGGAGATGATCAAGACCGCAGGTTTGGAGGCACAGGTGAGCGCGGCGTCTCTCAATGCCGCTGACATCGCCGCCATGGAATCCTTCGTTCAAGACCAGATCGCCGCGCATGGGGTGCCGCAGGGTCTGGTGGTGATGACGTATGCCTCAACGGCGAAGCGTTTTGAAGATCTCACCGCCGAGGATTTTGACATGGCGAACCACGGCAACCTCACCGCCACCTTTGCGCTGGCGCGTGCCGTGGGCCGGCACATGGCGGAGCAGGGCAGGGGCAGCATGGTGCTTTTTTCCAGCATGTATGGCAGCGTTTCGCCTGATCCTGCGGTGTATGCTGCGCCGATGAATCCGAACCCCATCGAGTATGGCGTGGGCAAGGCGGGAGTTCAGCAGATGGCGCGCTACCTCGCTGTGCACTGGGGCCATCAAGGTGTGCGCTGCAACAGCATCTCGCCCGGTCCATTCCCCAACCCGACGATTCAATTTCAGCAGCCCGAATTCGTCGAGCGTCTCGCGCAAAAAGTGCCGCTGGGCCGCGTGGGGCAGGCGAAGGAGATTGCCGGTGCGGTGACCTTTTTGCTCAGCGATGCGTCTTCCTTCATCACGGCCCAGAACCTGGCGGTGGATGGCGGCTGGACGGCTTGGTGATGCCTCTGAAGTACTGATGAGCTTTAGCTTGGTCTGGGAAAGTACTCACGAGCTTTAGCTCGTTCTGGAAAAGTACTCACGAGCTTTAGCTCGTTCTGGAAGGGGCGCAGCGCAGTGCATCCGGAATGAGCTAAAGCTCATAAGTACTTTACGGAACGAGCTAAAGCTCATAAGTACTTTTTACACCGTTTCCCCACGGATCAGCTTTGGCATCAGGCGGATCGCTTTGGGCGGCAGTGTGCCGGCTTCGGCAAGCTGGCGTGCGGCTTTGCACACGCTGCGGGCAAACTGACCGGTGTTCGCGGCATAGCGGGTGATGGGCGGCACGGTGTGCTGGAGAAAGGTTTCGTCATCCCGGGAGATCACCGCGATGTCCTGCGGGATGCGTTTGCCACGCTGCGTGAGAAACATCATCACCGTGAGCACATGCATGGCCCGTGCCACCACGTAGGCCGTGGGCGGGCGGGCCGAGCGCAGGGTCTTGTCCAGCAGTGTGCACAGATGGGCTGCGGTGCCGTCATGGGGGATCACCTGCAGGCTGAGTGCATGGCTTCCGCCCAGGGCCTCACGCAGTCCTTGTTCGCTCTGCATGTCGCCGCCGTAATCTCCGGCTGGTCGGATGAAGGCAATGTGGCGGTGGCCTTTGCCACTGAGCAGGCCGCCTGCATGGCGGCAGAGCGCGCGGTAGTCGGCATCGATGGAAGGCAGGCTCATCCCCGGCGCGCAGGAGCCCACCACGAGGCAGGGGAGCTTGCGGCGCACGAACCAGCTCTGCACCGGCTCCAGCGAGCCAAACAGCAGCCAGGCAGCGGCAGGCGAGCGGGTGGTCAGAGCCTCCAGCGCACGCGCTGGCGTGGCGGAAAAGCACGCGGTGCTCACATGAATTTCAAAGCTGAAACCAACCCGGGAAAGCTGATCGCGCAGATCATCCACCATCACCACCGTGGAGGGAGACATCTCCAGCAGCGGGCGGGGGGAGATGAGCGCGATCACCCGGTCATGCACGGCGGTCTGCTCTTTCACATCGGTCTTGATGCGCCGCCGCTGTCTGTCTGAGACCTCCAAAAAGCCATCGCGCTGCAGCTCATGCAGGGCGGCACGCAGCGTGTGGCGGCTGACTTGCAGGCGTGCGCACAGCTCACGCTCTCCTGGGAGATGGCCGTGCCAGTGACCGGCCTGCATGGACTCGCGCAGGCTCTGCGCGGTCAGGGAGACCAGGGAGATGCGCTGAGGCAGTCTGGGGCTGGAGGAGGATTCGGTGGGGGGCTGCATCTGGTTTGGACAACAGACCAGTAGCATGACGTTGTGACAAATCGTTTTAACAGCCT
>NZ_JAQSEA010000115.1 GCF_029946185.1 Prosthecobacter sp. | reverse complement strand
ATCCGGCTACCTTGGAGCTTACGGCGCTGTTTCATCCACGCCAGCAGGACTGGAATGATCACTTTGAAATGCGCGGCCTGTTCGTCATTCCTAAAACAGCCGTGGGGCGCGTGACGGTGAACCTGCTGCAGTTTAATGCTCCGGAGCGGATCATCGAACGTGAATGGTTTATGGCTGCTGGGGCGTTCACTGATGTTGTTCAGTGATGCGAATTGATGGATTTTCCCCGTGACGGTGTGAACAGTGACTTGTGAACGCAGCAAATGCGGTTTGAATACCGAATGTTGCTGAATCTGTTGCCATTGAAAGCCAGATGGATGTTTTGTGTCCTGGCTGGCTGCCTTTCAAGCTTGCTCATGGCACAGGTGGAAACGGTGAAGCCCGCGACTCTCGTCATTGAGCCGGGGTTGGAGCAGGCGGTCAAATGGCCGTGGAAGGTGGAGCCTTCTGCGGCGGAGGCCTGGGGCCTTTCCATCGAAGAGCCTGTCGTCGATCCCGCAGGCAACCCCAGTGAGCCAGGGATGCCGAAAAAGGAGGGCGGAGCGGTGCCTGTCGCCAAGATTGTTCCCAAAGGGCCGCCTCCGGCGATGCTCGAACACGTGGTGGTGAAGGGTGATTCCCTTACCGTGATCGCTCGTGCCCACGGTGTGACGGTGGACCAGCTCAGGATTTTCAACGATCTGAAGAACGACCGAATAGTCCTCGGGAAGGTGGTGAAGGTTCCGGGGGCGGATGACATCAAAGCAATGATTGAGATTGCAGTTGCCGCTGAAAAAGCAGCGGCCAAGGACGCGCCCAAGGCGACGCCCAAGAAAGCACCTGCTCCGTTACGGGAGGTTGCGCCGGTGTTGATTGCGACCAAGCCCCACCGTGCGCTGCCGCCTGCGGCTTGGGGAGCCGCTTCGTTGGTGCTCATCCAATCCTTTCTGGATCGCCAAGGTTTCACCATCGGTCCGATAGATGGCACAGCGGGGCCGATGTATGATGCGGCGTACAAAGCTTTTGAGAAAGCACATCCCGGAGAGCTGCACACACCCGAAGGTCAGTCTTCGGCCGCTATGAAGGCCATCGGCGGGCCCTATGTTGAGTATGTGCTCAGCGCAGCCGACATGCGCTGGATCTCACCCCATCCTGGCAGCGCAGCCGGAGGCAAGGTGAAGGGGAAGTCCATGGGGCCGCTGCCTACTTTAGAGGAACTGACCCATGAGTCCTTTATGGCCTACCGTTCCGGTTGGGAGTTTGTGGCAGAACGATTTCATGCTGCCGAGTCCTTCCTGCGCAACATCAATCCCGGTGTCAAAAATGGCAATGTTCCTGGTGCGGTGTTTTTGGTGCCCAATGTGCTGCCGTTCGAAATTGAAAATGCGCTGGCGGAGCCTCTGCAGCCTGCCGCCGATCCTGCTGCACCCATCTCCGCCAGCATGTTGGGCGTCAGTCGGCTGGTCATTCGCCGTGGAGATGTCGTCATTGCCAGCATGCCCGTTTCATCAGCGCGCCCGGGATTGCGTGGGCGTAAAATTTGGAAGATCCTTGATGTGGTTGCGCGTCCGCGTCTTGCCAGCATGGGCGATGCCGCTGCACCCATGACTGTGCCTTACCGGCTTGCTGCCGGACCCAACAATCCGGTGGGCATTGTGTGGATCAATCTGGCCAAGAGTGGTGACCCGCAGCCTCTGCCCTATGGGCTGCATGGTACCAGCATCCCTGGTACGATGATGAAGCAGGAAAGCGTTGGCGGCTTTCGCATGACGAACTGGGACATCGCCCGTGCTGTGCGTCTGCTTCCGGTGGGCACCGAGTTGAAGTGGGAGTAGTTGTCTGCCTCTGATGCTATGATCCGTTGAAAACGGGTCTGCCGACGGCGGAGGGTGGTCTTGGTTTTGCAGGTTTGGTGCGAGTGGTATAACCGTGATGGCTTAGGCCAGAGTTTTTCCCGCAGATTCAGGAAACCCGCAGATTTTTTAAATGCCCTAGCTGAGTGCCGTTGATTCAGTCCCTTTTTTCAAGGGCGCGTGGTATAACTGTGATGCTTAGGCCAGAGTTTTTCCCGCAGATTCAGGAAACCCGCAGATTTTTTAAATGCCCTTAGCTGAGCGCCGTTGATTCAGAACCTTTTTTAAGGGCGCGTGGGATCACTTTTTGTGAGCTCGTCGTTTACGGATGGCGAGAACATCCCGAGCCATGCGGATCGAATCACGGATCAAATGCACGTGGCCGCCGGGGGTTTCATGCCAGGCGATGGATACCTCTTCAAATTCGCAGCCACTGTCATGCAGGGCGGCGAGCAGTTCGACATCAAAGGCAAAGCCAAGGATACGCAGGTTCGGCGCGATGCGCTGATAGGCTGAGCGCGGAACGAGTTTGAGCCCGCACTGGCTGTCATGGATGGGGATGTGGAGCAGGGTGGAGACGAGCGTGCCAAAAATACGGCCCATGAGCCGCCGCTTCCACTGTCGTTGCACCTTGGTGCTGGTCTGATCCCAGCGGGAGGCAAATATTGCTGTCAGTGGTGCTGGTTGCTGCCGGGCCTTGCGAATGAGATGGGCGACTTCGGTGGCGGAGCAGGAGCCGTCCGCATCCACGAAAGCGAGCCAGTCCACCGGCGGTGCTTGATCCCAGCCGGCATACACGGCTCCGCCTTTGCCCAGGTTCTGGGGCAGAAAGAGCGGTGGAAGGAGGTGCTCATATTGGTGGCAGAGCGGGGTGATGATGCCGCGCATGCGTGCAGCCTCTGCCGAGTCCGAGCCGTCTTCCACCACTTGGACGGTCACAGCACCGAGTTGATGCGTCACCTCGCACAGTTCCGTGAGGAACGGCCCAATGCGCCCGCTTTCCTGATAGCAGGGAATCACGAGATGGACGGTGGCTGGTGGCATGAAAGGACTGATGACAGATGTTCAGTGGAAACAACGGTCGGTAAAAGCTAAATCCATGCAGCCAAGGCATCTTTTGTTTAGTTGCGGAGCTCTGGTATTGCGGTGCTAGCGGGTTCTGTGTCTTTATCGGGCATTCATCATCCATGCGTTTTCTGCACTCAATTTTTGCGCTGCTGCTAGTGCTGCCTGCATGCAGTTCAACGAATCGCATGCTCAAAGCGAAGCCAGTCGCGCTGTCGCCGTTTTTTGAGCAGCCGTGGCGGGCCCAGGATGCGCGTGCACAACTGGGCTTTCAAAAAATCTGGACCACTCCTGAGCCGCAGGTGCTGGCGGAAGGAAAGGCGAAACGAAAGCTCTACATCGCTCCGGTCACGCTGCATTATCTGCGTCCGCTGAACCGGGCGTTTTCCTCCGGAGAGGTCGCATGGGGTGGGGTGCGGCGTCGGGAGGCCGATGTTGCCATGCGCTTGAGGGAGGATTTTGTGGAGGCTTTTCGTAGATCTCCAACGCCGCTGTACCAACTCGTGAATCAGCCGGGCAAGGATACGCTGACACTGCAACTGGCCATCATCGAACTCAATCCCACGAGCCCCAAGGGAAATGCGGTAGTAACCGTGCTGAAGTTCGTGGTCACACCGGTGATCGGACTGGCGGCTTATTTTACCAAAGGCAACATGGCCATTGAGGGCAGGGTGGTGGACTCCACATCAGGCCGCGCCTTCTTCCAGTTCGCTGACAACGAGGCCGACAAGATGACTTTCATCAACGTGCGGGATTATCAGCCCTACGGGCATGCAGTGAATACCATGCGGTACTGGGCCATGCAGTTTGAGCAGATGACGCGGTCTCCGCGTGGCTGGAAGGTGCAGGATTCGGGCGCCATCACGCTGCGACCCAATTGAGAGCCGTCTCTATTTCCTGCCGAACAGTCTGGAGAAGAAGCCGCGCTTGGGCTGCTCCGGTGGCGGAGGGGCGGGGGCCACTGGCTTCGCCTTGGCAATAACGACGGGGCGCGGCTCAGGGGCCGGCCCCTCGATGATCACGGTCATGCCCTGCGTGATCAGCTTCACCAGCCTCACGACATCCCAGTTGGCGGTACGCATGCAGCCATGGCTGGAGCTGCGGCCAATGCTCTGTGGCGAGTTGGTGCCGTGGATGCCGATGCCCGGGCGGTTCAGGCCGATCCACATCACGCCGACGGGATTGTTCGGGCCGATGGGGAGTTCGTAAAAGTTGCTGCTACGCACGCCGTACTCGAGCACGCTTTTGTCCCAGCGGAAGGTGGGCAGTTGAGTGATGCCAAGGATGCGCCAGGTGCCGGGAGGCGTGGCGAGGTGGCCGCTGCCGGGCGTGATGGGCAGGCTGGCGAGCAGTTTTTCTCCATCCCATACATCAAGCACCTTTTCGCGGGTGTCGATCTTGATGACACGCGTGAGAAATTCGGGCACCTCCGGCAGTTTCGGCACCTCAGCGAGTTCTTCGATGAGGAAGGGTTGCACGGCGGGTACCTTCACCACATCGCCCGGCTTGAGCGCGCCCAGCTTCATGGGACGGTTGATGAACTCCAGCAGATCCGGTGCGCTGTGAAAGCGCTCGGTCAGGAACTCCAGCAGCGAGTCATAGGGGAGGTACTTCTTTTTGCTCTGTGCGGAAGGCTGGTGAGGCAGGTCCCCGACGAACTTGAGGTCTTCTGCGCGGATGGTGTAGTTGGTGTAAACCTCCGGAACGCTGGACAGATCCACGGTGTGTGTCTCCATTTCGGTCTCAGGAAGTCCATGGGAGTGCTGGTAGCGCTTCAGTGCCTTGGTGGTGAACTCACCGGGGCGACCATCCAGTTTGCCCGGTCCGAAGAGCTGTGTGTCCAGAAAGATCTGCAGACGCAAGATGTCATCGATGGGCTCGGGTGCCTTCGGCAGGGGATCAGGAAGCACCGCCGATGCGGAGACGCAGGCAAGGAAGAGCAGGGGAAGAAGACGGGAAAGCGGAGGGTTCATGGGGAAATGAAAAGCCAATCGCACCTGCGATGGCTTTTTCCTGAATTTGAGCGTCGCAAAGAGAACGGGGACACACGATCCCGCAAGTAAAGATGCGCGCAAGAAAGATGCCATGGCTGGAATGCGAGAGTCGTTCGACAAGTGTATTACCCAAGATTCAGGGCCGCACCTGACCGCTGCCATCCACTAGGTATTTGTAGCTGCACAATTCTGCCAGGCCCATGGGCCCGCGCGCATGAAGCTTGTCCGTGGAGATGCCGATCTCGGCGCCGAAGCCGAACTCGCCGCCGTCGTTGAAGCGGGTGCTTGCATTATGCATGACCACGGCGCTGTCGATTTCGTGCTGGAAGCGTTCGGCGGTGGCGCGGTCTTTGGTGATGATGCTGTCGGTATGATGGGAGCCGTAGCGATTGATGTGCGCGATGGCTTCATCCAATCCGGTGACGGTTTTGGCAGAGAGGATGAGGTCGAGGTACTCGGTGCTCCAGTCTTCCTCAGTGGCGGGTGTGGCGGGCACGCCGAGGTGCTGCAGGGCGGTGGCATCTGCATGGATTTCGACGCCTGCTTCGAGAAGGCGCTGACCGACGAGCGGATAGAAAGTGGCGGCGAGATCCTCATGGACGAGGATGGTTTCGAGGGCATTGCAGACGCCGGGTTTCTGGCACTTGCTGTTGACGATGATGTTTGCTGCCATGTCGAGATCGGCATCCACATGGACATAGACGTGGCAGACGCCGTCGTAGTGCTTGATGACGGGCATGCGGGCGGTGGCGACGACTTTCTCGATGAGGCCTTTGCCACCGCGTGGGATGATGAGGTCGAGGTACTGATCCATCTGTGCCATGTGCTCGACGCTGGCGCGGTCGGTGAAGGGGATGAGCTGGACGCTGTCGGGTGGGAGTCCGGCGCGCTCGCCACCGGCCTGCAAGGCTGCGGCGAGGGCGCGGTTGCTGTCGATGGCCTCGCTGCCACCGCGCAGGATGGTGGCGTTGCCGGTTTTAAAGCAGAGGGATGCGGCGTCTGTGGTGACGTTTGGGCGTGACTCGAAGATGATGCCGATGACGCCGATGGGGACGCGGACTTTGCGAATGTGGAGGCCGTTGGGACGGGTCCAGTCGGTGAGCTTTTCGCCGACAGGGTCGGGGAGTAGAGCGACCTCGCGCACGGCATCGGCCACGGCTTGGAGGCGCTTTGGGTCGAGCGTGAGGCGGTCGATCATGGCCTTGCTGAGGCCGTTTTGCTCCGCACGAGCGAGGTCGAGGGCGTTGGCGGAGAGGATGGCTTCCTGCCGGGCCATGATTTCGTCGGCCATGGCGACGAGGATGGCGTTCTTCTGCTCGGTGGTCAGCTTGACGAGGGCATACGAGGCGGCACGGGCGCGGCGGCCCATGTCGAGGATGGTGGACTTGATTTCGGAATCGGTCATTGCAAAAAGGGGGCAACCGGAGAGGTTGCGCTATGGGTTTTACTTGGAAGGAACGGCTCCTTCGGGGATTTGGACGTTTTTGCCCTGCAGATGGCGGGCATTGAATGCGTTCATACGCTCGAAAAGCGGGCCGCTGAGGAAGACGTGGCCGCCATCGGTGCCGGTGAGAAGGGTGGAGGGGATGTGGTCCGCCTCTAGAGCGGCATCAAACTCCGTGGCCTGGGCGTAGGGAACGAGGGGGTCCTTGTCCCCATGGATGATGAGGAAGGGGGCGTCGTCCGGGGTGATGTAGGTGACGGGTGAGGCATTGCGTGCGACGTCCTGGCGGTCCTTGAGCGGGCCGCCAATGAGCTTGGCCATCGCGCCCTTGGGATCGTCAGGGTCGATGACGCTGCCTTTGCCACCGAAAGTGAGGAAATTGGACGGGCCGCAGAAGTCGAGCACGCAGGAGACGCGGCTGCTTTGGTCCAAATGTTGGCCGAGCGTGCCTTCGAGCTCCTTCACCCCGCCGGTGACGCCGAGCATGCTGACGAGGTGCCCGCCAGCGGAGATGCCAAAAACGGCGATTTTGTCCGGATCGAGGTTGTATTCCTGTGCATGGGCGCGCAGCCAGCGGATGGCGGCTTTGCAGTCATGAATCTGCGCGGGCCAAGGGGCCTGATCCGTGAGGCGGTAGTTGATGCTGGCCCCGGCGTAGGGCGTGCCGCCTTTGATGAGTTCCGCCAGCACATCCGCCTCGTCCTTGCTGCCAGTTTCCCAGCCGCCGCCGTGGATGTAAACGACCAGCGGGTGCGGTTTGTCTGCCTTGGCGTCAGGCAGGTAGAGGTCGAGCATTTGGCGCTGATTGCCTAAGCCGACGTAGTCGAGGTTCCGCACGGCATGGAAGCCGGCCGGGAGAGTCGAAGCGCCCTGACATTGGGTTAGAAGGGGAAAGCTGAGAGCTAGGAGGGCCAAATAGCGCATAATTTGGTCTCCTTTAGACCGGGGAAACTGGCAAAACAAGGCCGGTGAATGACTGCTGAGACAACTGCGTTGCCACCTTGACGCAAGCCTATCTAGAACTTACTGTCCTCACGATGAATTTCCACCCTCATGCTCACCTGTCAGTATTTCTGGCATGTGCCGTCTCATTTCTTGCTTTGACGACTGCATCTTCTGCGCTTTGGCCGTTTTCTGGCAAGAAGGATAAAGTGGTGCCTGTGAACAGCGAGCGTGAGTCGCAGGAGCTCGCCGCCTCCGCCATGCTGGCGCAAGCCCGTCAGGCGGAGAATGCAGGCAGAGTCGGTAAAGCCCAGGGCCTGTATCAGACTATTGTGAAGAGATACGCCTTCACCCCGAGCGCTGCGGAGGCTTCCTTCCAGAATGCCCTCATCATTCGCCAAAATGGCAAGATGGATGATGCATTTGACGCGTTCCAGACCTTCATTCTGTCCTACCGTGACAGCCCGCATTTCAGTGACGCCATTGAGAAACAGTATGAGATCGCCGAAGAGGCCAAAGGCGGCAAAAAGCAGCGTGGGATGCTGCTGATTAGCATGAAGATGAACTCGTCTGAGGTGATTAAATTCTACGAGAAGATCATCAAGAATGCACCCTTTGGCAAATTTGCACCCCTTGCCCAATTTAGCATCGCAGAAATTCAGCAGGACCTGAAGGAGAAGGACAAGGCCGTCGAAGCCTATAATAAAGTGGTGGAAAACTACCCCAACTCGTCGCAGGCGGCTGAAGCCCAGTTCCGCATTGGGTCCATTAGCAACATTGCTGCTCAGCGCAGCGAAGACGCCTCCAACCTCCTGGCTGCACGTGATGCGCTGCGCACCTACATCGCCACCAATCCTGCTGGCGAGCGCAAACAGGAGACCGAGATGATCCTGAATCAGGTCAACACGGCGGAAGCCAACCAGTCTCTCAACGTGGCCAAGTACTACCAGCGTGTCGGTAAAACCCCGGCGGCAGCGATTTATCTCAATGAGGCGCTTAAGTTTGGTTCTCCAGAGGTTTCGGCAGAAGCGCGCACGATGCTGGCTGAGCTCGCCGCCGCTGATCCTGAGGGTGTGTCGAATGCCAAGAAAGGTCCGGGTCAGGACTACACGGCACTGACTGCGGGGAACTTGAAGACGCGTGATGATTATGTTGGCCCGCTGGCGCCGGAGCTGGCCCGCCTGAGCCAGAAGCCGAGAATGCGTACGGGTGACGAAGGGTTTGTGCCCATTCCTTTGCAGGAGCCGACGCTCCCGCTCCGTCCCGGAGCCGCTGCGCCTGGAGCTGGATCCTTGCTGCCACCCGTGCTTGATACTGAAAAGCCTGCATTGCTGCCGGTGCCGCCTTCCCCAAGTGCACCCTCCATGTTGCAGCCGTCTCCGAGTTCAACTTTGCCTGTGCCGCCCGCTCCTTCCACGTCGAAGCCTGCGTCATAATTCTTGCGCTGGCATGGCAGCACGCCATTACTCAGCAGGGTCACTTCTTTAACTATTTGGATGAATTCGCTTTTTCTTCTGCTGGCATCTGGCTGCCTCATGCTCTCCGGCTGTGCGGGCTACACCTTGGGTGCTCAAAAACCCACCCATCTTCGCGCCATTACCAAGATCGCGGTGCCGACTTTTGAAAATCTCACGCTGGAGCCCCGTATTGCCTCGCTCGTGACGAATGCGGTCATCAAACAGCTGCAAAACCACGGCTCGTATCAGATCGTCGCCAAAAGCGAAGCTGAAGCGGTCTTGAAAGGGCAACTTGCGAGCATCGACCGCACCCAGTTTCGTTCCGACCTTAATAACGTCCTGCGCACCTCGCAGATCATGGGATCATTGACCTGTCTGTTTAGCATCACGGAAGTGGCATCAGGAAAGGTGCTCCATGCTGGCAACGCCAGCGCTGATTCTTACATCATCCTTGAGGCGAATCTGCAGCTCTCGGAAACCCAGCTTATCGAGGATGCAGCCCAGCGTCTGGCCAACAATCTAGCGGATCAGATTTCCGAAGGCTGGTAACCCTCTGTCCGCACCATGTCGTCGGATCCGGATTCAGCCGCAGAACAGTTTGAAGGTGCAGATGATGCGTTGATTGAGCCGGTGGTGGCCACGGGTCGCTTGACTCCGGGCCTGCATCTGGTGGCCACGCCCATCGGCAACATGCGCGACATTACCCAGCGTGCGCTCGACACCCTGCGCATTGCGGACTTGGTGGCCTGCGAGGACACGCGCCATTCAGGCATGCTGCTGAAGCACCATGACATTCGTGCGCGACTCATCAGCCTCAATGAGCACAATGAAGCGCACCGTATTCCCCAGTTGCTTGAGCACATGCGGCAGGGGGGCAGCGTGGCACTGATCTCAGATGCGGGCATGCCCACGGTGTCTGATCCCGGGCAGCGGCTGGTCGGGGCCATGGTTGCGGCTGGTCTGCATGTGGAGGGTATCCCTGGCCCCAGCGCCGTCATCACCGCGCTTGCTGCGTCTGGACTGCCCACGACTCCCTTCTATTTTGGCGGCTTTCTCCCTCACAAAAAAGGTGCGCGTGCTACCGTGCTGACAGCCGCTTTGCAGCGTGACTGCACCAGCATTTTCTTCGAAAGTCCCTACCGTCTTGTCGATACGCTGGCCATCCTGGCCGAGGCTGCGCCTGAGCATCGGGTGGTCGTGGCACGGGAGTTGACGAAAAAGTTTGAGGAATTCAAACGTGGTCCGGCAAGCATCCTGCTATCTCATTACCAAACCAAAACGCCCAAAGGAGAAATCACTCTCCTCATCGCGCCGGTCGATCCACCCAAGTGGTTGACCTGGTAACCCCATTCACTACCCAGCACACTCATGGAAGCCCTCGCCAACTGCGCCGTTCTCAACACCACCGACAGTCTCAAGCTCTCGATCACCAATCACCTGCGGTTTACACTGGGAGCCTACATTCAATCGGCCAGTGAGAATGACTGGTATGTGGCCACCTCGCTGGCTGTGCGGGATCGCGTCATGGAGCGCGCCACGCAGTCGCGTCATCAGCATCGTTCGCAGGGCGTCAGGCGCGTGCACTATCTCTCGCTGGAGTATCTCATGGGCCGTCTGCTGGAAAACAACCTGCGTAATGCAGGCATCTACGACACCACCAAGCAGGCGCTGTCTGAGATGGGCAAAGATCTCGACGCCTTGGTGCAAAAGGAGCCTGACATGGGCCTTGGCAACGGCGGTCTGGGCCGTCTCGCCGCTTGTTTCATGGACTCCCTCAGCACCATGGATCTGCCCGCCATCGGGTATGGCATTCATTACGAGTTTGGTTTGTTCCGCCAGGAGTTCGTCAACGGCAAGCAGGTCGAGCATCCGGATGCCTGGATGCGCGATGGCAGCCCGTGGAAGATTGCGCGGCCGTCCTATCGTCAATCCGTCAAGCTTTACGGCCATGTCATTCAAAAATTCGACGAATTTGGCCAGCCACATCATGAGTGGGTCGAAACCAAATGCCTGCTCGGCCTGCCGTGGGATATTCCTATTGTCGGCTATGACAGCAACACTGTGAACGTGCTGCGTCTCTGGCAGGCCCAGGCGGATGAAGACTTCAACTTCAAGATCTTCAACGAAGGCAGCTACATCGAGGCCCTGCGTGAAAAGGCCATCGCTGAAACCGTTTCCAAGGTGCTCTACCCGAATGACGCCACCGAGAGCGGCAAGGAACTGCGCCTGGTGCAGCAGTACTTCTTTGTGGCCTGCTCCCTCGCTGATATTGTACGACGCTTCAAAGGCGGCTACGACTTGCCTTGGAGCGAGTTCCCCGCCAAGGCCGCCGTTCAGCTCAATGACACGCATCCCGCCGTCGCCATTCCTGAACTCATGCGCATCCTCGTGGATGAAGAGAAACTCGAATGGAGCCAGGCTTGGGACATCTGTCAGAAGACTTTCTCCTACACCAATCACACGCTGCTTCCCGAAGCACTGGAGACCTGGAGCGCGGCGTTGTTTGAGCGCGTTCTTCCGCGTCACCTGCAGATCATCTTTGAAATCAACAAGCGCTTCCTCGAAGGTGATGTTGAGAAACGCTGGCCTGGAGATGGAGAAAAGAAGCGCAGTCTGTCTCTCATCGAAGATCATGGAGGCAAACACGTCCGCATGGCGCATCTGTCCGTGCTCGGCAGCCATGCGACCAACGGTGTGGCCGCGCTGCATACGCGCCTTCTTTGCGAGCGGTTGTTCCCGGACTTTTTTGAGCTCTATCCAGACCGCTTCCTCAATCTGACCAACGGGGTCACCTTCCGCCGCTGGCTCGACGTGTGCAATCCGCAGCTCTCCGCCCTCATCACGGAATCCATTGGGGCTGGCTGGTTGAAGGACTCCACCAAGCTGATCGCGCTGGATCGCTTTGCCGATGACGCCTCCTTCAAGGAAAAATTTCAGGCCATCAAGCGTGGGCACAAGGTGCACCTGGCCAAGATCATTCAGGACACCTGTGGGGTCAGTGTCAGCCCGGATGCGTTGTTCGATGTCCAGATCAAACGTCTGCACGAATACAAGCGGCAGCATCTTAACCTGCTGCACATCGTCACCCTGTATCGCAAGATCATTGCCGATCCGAACTTCGACATGGCCCCCCGTGTCTTCATTTTCGGTGCCAAGGCTGCTCCCGGCTACTACCTCGCCAAGAACATCATCCACGCCATCAATGCCCTCGCAAACAAGGTCAATCACGACCCTCGGGTGAATGGCAAACTGAAGGTCATCTACATCCCGAACTACGGAGTCTCACTTGCGGAGCGCATCATTCCTGCGGCGGATCTTTCCGAGCAGATCTCGACTGCGGGCAAGGAAGCCTCCGGCACGGGAAACATGAAGCTCGCCCTCAACGGTGCGCTGACCATCGGCACGCTGGATGGTGCCAATGTCGAAATTCTTGAAGAGGTGGGTCCGGACAATATCTTCATCTTCGGCATGACCGTCGAGCAAGTCACCGAGCTCTACGCCAAGGGCTATAATCCCTGGGACTTCTACCACGCCAGTGAAGAGCTGCGTCTCAGCATCGACTGGCTGGCATCTGACTATTTCACCGGCAACCAGGATGAATTCAAACCGCTGCGCGACAGCCTGCTGACCCATGGCGATCCCTTCCTCGTCATGGCTGATTACGACGCATACGCCGCCTGTCAGGCCGAAGTGGACAAGGCTTACCGCGACCAGCCCCTCTGGCAGAAGATGGCCATTCACAACACCGCCCGCATGGGCAAGTTCAGCAGCGACCGCACCATCCTCGAATACGCCAAAAAAGTCTGGAACCTCCCCCAGATCAGCGTCTGAAGAGATTGCTTGCCCGACGCGCCTTGTCTTCAAGGCGCTTGGGCATCACTTCTTCAGGCTTCACCTGATCAACAGCTGAAGCCTTACATTGCTTCATGCACCGCTTTGGCAGCGCGTGCGTAAGCTCCGCTGCTGCCGAGAGTGGCGACGACCTCCGCAAGCTCCTCTTGCAGTTGCTCGCGCTTGGCTGCGTTGTTGAGCAGTTCGAGGGTGGCTTGGGCGAGCGTTTCCGCGCTGAGGTCTCCCTGCACGAGTTCTTTCACCACTTCACGTTTGGCGAGGATGTTGACGATGCCTAGGTGCTTGATACGCACCACCAGCTTGGCGATGACGTAGGTGGGCCAGCTCACGTTGTAGATCAGCGTGTAGGGCATGCCAAAGCAGGCGGCTTCCAGTGTGGCGGTTCCTGAGGCGACGGCTCCGGCTTGAGCACGCTGCATCAGATCATAGACGGTGCCGGTTTCGATCCAGCGCTTCGCCTCGGGCATGCCGTGCTCGTCGGTCATGTTGCGCATGAATCCTGCCAGCGTTTCATTGGCTGCCGAAACGACAAAGCGGGCATTGGGCATGGCTGCCTTGATGATCTTGGCCGCGTCCATCATGATGGGAAACAAACGGCGCACTTCGTTGTGGCGGCTGCCGGGGAACCAGCCAACGAATCCGGGTTCGCGCTTCCATTCGCGTTTCAGCGTCACCACTCGGTCGACCATGGGGTGGCCGCTGAATTCGGTGGGCAGTCCGCTCTTCTCATAGAAGTCTTTTTCGAAGGGGAAGATGCAGATCATGAGATCGAGCACCTGCGCCATGGTCTTCACGCGGCCTTTCTTCCAAGCCCAGACCTGCGGACTGATGTAGTACAGAATGCGCCCCTTGTATCCGGCGGTGCGCAGGCTTTTGGCCAGGCGCAGATTGAATCCGGGATAATCCACGAGGATCACCGCTTCGGGTTTTTGATCGAGGATGGAGGCCAGCACGGCATCCATCTTCTCTTTGAAATAGCGGTACATCTTCACGACTTCCCACAGTCCGACGACGCCGGCGGTTTCGACCCAGTCCTCAATGCCTGCACCGCCGGCTTCCCGCATTTTCGGGCCGCCGAGGCCGATGACCTTCATGTCGGGCTCAAGGGTTCTCAATTCACGCAGGAGTCCCGCTGCATGGGTGTCGCCGCTGATCTCGCCTGCGATGATAAAAATCCGGTTCATGACGCGCCTAGAGCGGCGTTCTTTTCGATTTGATCCGTGATTTCCAATGCGATGCGCACGGCTTCGGCGCCTTCCTGGCCGGTGACGACCGGGCGGCGACCATGGCGGGCGCATTCGACGAAGGCGGTGAGCTCAAGTTTCAGCGGTTCATCCTTTTCCACTTCAACCGCTTCGCGCACGATCTGCATGCCGTCTTTGCGATAGATCCAGCCGCTCTGCTCCTGGTAATCCAGGCTTAGATAGCTCTCGCTCTGGAAGACGCGGATCTTGCGCATCTTCTCCGGGCTGATGCGGCTGGCGGTGATGTTGGCGATGCAGCCGTTGGCGAACTTGAGGCGCGCATTGGCGATGTCTTCGCGCTTGGTCAGCACGGGGATGCCGACGGCATCGATCTGAATGAGTTCAGATTTCACCAAGTGCAGTACGATTTCGATGTCGTGGATCATCAGATCCAGCACCACACCAATATCGATGCTGCGGTTCGGGAAGGGTGAGAGACGATGGGCTTCGATGAACTTCGGGTTGTCCATGCGCTGCTCAAGCTGCAGCAGCACCGGATTGAAGCGTTCGATGTGTCCCACTTGCAGGATCACACTTTTGTCCTTGGCGAGTTCGATCAAGGCCTGTGCTTCCGCGTAGGATTCGCTGATGGGCTTTTCCACGAGCACATGGACGCCGGCGTTCATGAGCGGTTCGGCGACTTTGCGGTGGAAGATGGTTGGCACGGCCACGGTGGCGGCATCCACCCGGCTGGCGAAGTCCGCGAGATCGCTGGCGGCCTGCGTGCCATACTGCGCTGCGAATTCTGCCGCACGTGCAGGATCGGCATCATACACCGCAGCAAAGGTGATCGCGCCTTCGCTTTTCGCGGCGATCTCCGCCATGATGCGTGCGTGGTTTTTGCCAATGGCGCCGACTCCGGCGACTCCGATGCGGAAAGGGGAACTCATGATGAGGTGTGAAAAAAGGGAAGGTTAGAATTTGCCAGGGAACTTCATGCCGGGTGGGAGCTTGGGCATTTTGCCACCGCCGCCACCTCCGAGCATTCCACCCAGACCTCCGAGTCCTCCCATCCCGCCACCTGCGCCGCCGCCTCCCATCATGCCGCCCATCATCTGGGCCATCATGCCCTTGTTGCTCATGAGCTTTTTCATCATTTCGAACTGCTTGAGGAGCTGGTTCATTTCCATCACGGGACGTCCTGCTCCGTTGCAGATGCGTTTGCGGCGCTGGCCGTTGATGATTTCCGGGCGCTGGCGTTCCTTGGGCGTCATCGAAAGGATGAGGGCCTCGACGTGTTTCATGCGGTCGTCAGCATCGGGGCCGACCATGTCCTTCATCTTGCCCATGCCGGGGAGCATGCCGAGGATGCCGCCGATGGGCCCGAGCTTCTTCATCATGCGCATTTGCGCGAGCATGTCGGTGAAATCGAACTTGTTCGACTGCATGCGGGCGGCCAGTTTCATGGCCTCCTTCTCGTCGATCTCTTCGGCGGCTTTCTCCACCAGGCCCACGACGTCTCCCATGCCGAGGATGCGCTGCGCCATGCGGTCGGGATGGAAAATTTCGAGCTGCTCGATCTTTTCACCCACGCCGAGGAACTTGACGGCACAGCCGGTGACCTGGCGCATCGACAGGAGGGCACCCCCACGGGCGTCGCCATCGAGCTTGGTCATGATCAGGCCCGTGATGCCGACGGCGGCATTGAATTTTTGCGCCACGCTCACGGCCTGCTGACCTGTGGCAGCGTCTGCCACCAGCAGGACTTCATTCGGCTCCACCACGGCGCGCACGCGCTTGAGTTCCGCGAGCAGGTCTTCATCGAGATCCTGACGACCGGCGGTGTCGAAGATGGCGACTCCGCTGCCTTGTTCCTTGAGCCAGACCATGGCGGCCTTGGCGGCCTTCACCGGATCTGTTTCACCTTCTGCAGGTGCAAACACGGGCACATTGAGCTGCTGGCCGAGCACCTGCAACTGCTTGATGGCGGCGGGGCGGTAGAGATCCAGCGCGAGGAGCAATGGGCGGCGGCCCTGTTTTTTGAGCCAGTTGGCCAGCTTGGCGGAGGTCGTCGTTTTACCGGCACCATTGAGGCCGGTCACAAGAATGCGCTGCGGGGGATCGACGTTCAGCGCGCTAGCATCGCTGCCCAGCAGCTTGACCAGCTCATCATGGAAAATTTTGACGATCTGCTGCCCGGGGGAAACCTTGAGCAGTACTTCTGCGCCGATCGACTGTTTGCTGACGGTCTCGACGAGATCTTTGGCGACCTTGAAGTCCACGTCTGCTTCGAGCAGGGCCATGCGGATTTCCTGCATGGCGTCCGTGACGTTGGATTCACTGATGCGGGCCTGGCCGCGCAGTTTCTTAAAGGCACTTTCGAGTTTTTCAGAGAGAGCGGAGAACATCGGGAGAAAGAATAGAGCCTAGGATAGTCGGCAGCAGGCCACTGAAGGCAACTGCGAAGGCGGGACGAATCAAGGCGGTGAAATGAAGGCTAGGGAGGGGGCATGTAAGCCGACTCAAGGTCGATCTTGAAGCGCCAGCTCACGACTTCGGGGGGCTGGGTGGCATCACGCTGAAAGCTGAGGCTGAGAGCGCAATCTTCCCGGCGCAGTTTGTAGGGGAACTGAAAGCGTACGACCATGGTGGCCGGGTCATAATCCACGGGCACGGTGCCGAGGCCGGCGATGCGCAGCTTGATGCTCTCCGGCATGATGGTGCCGATTTTTTTCAAATCAGCCTCGATCAGGGGGCGGCGATCGGTGATGACGGCATCCGGCTTGGGCTTGAACTGGATGAGCTGTTCGCCCTGGTCGTTTTTGGCGTCAGCGACGAGGAACTTATTGGAACCCACATCACCGCGACCGCGGAAGCTGGTGGCGAGCTTGAAATTGATGTCGTTGTCACCATGAACAATGTAGCGGCCAAGCTTCCCGTTTGGGGTGTCCCAGCTGACTTTCTGGCCGTTGACAGTGACGAGAGATTCGTAGCCGATTTGCAGTCCTGTCTCCATGATGGCATCGTCGAAACTGCCATAGGGATAGGCGAAGGAGAGGCATTTGATGTGCAGGTTTTGCTCCAAAAACTCGCGCGAGTCCTTGAGCTCACGCAAGACCCACTGCTGCTTATCAGCATCCGTCTTCAAGTTCTTTGGCGGGGTCTTGAGGCTGGCATGGGAGACACTGTGACTGCCGACTTCACAGCCGTGCTGCATCATCTCTTTGATCTGCTCCCAGCTCATCGAACGGCCAGCACCGCCGATATAGTTTTTGTAGAGGTAGATGGTGAAGGGGAAGCCGAACTCACGCAGCACCGGATAGGCATAGGTGTGCACACCCTCCCAGCCGTCATCCATGGTGATGACGATGGCTTCTTCGGGGATATTCTTCTCGCCACGCTTCCATGCCATCATTTCGCTGAATGAAATGACAGGGATCTTGGAGTCCTTGATGGCCTGCATCTGCGCCCGGAACTTGGGCTCGGCTATCAGCATGGGGCTGCCGCCGCGATCTTTGAAATCATGGTAGCCAAGGATGGAGACGACGGAGGATTTGTTGAGTTCAAAGGCAGGGCCTGCCGGGATTTCCGGCACAGGTGCCGCTGCCGCCAGCAGGGCGGTCTCCTGCAATTTCTTTTCGATCGCCTGTTCTTCGGGCGTCAGCGCAGGCTCCTCGGGGGTGGGTGAAGGCGGTTTCGGGGTCACGCCGCTTTGCTCGGCAAGGCGTTGCAGTTTGGCCTCGATTCGCTTGCAGGAAGGCAGTGTGCCTAAAGCGAGGACAACAAATATAAACGGAAGGACAAAACGCATGGCGCTAGGGATTGAGGGCGGGAGGTTTTGGCCGGGTGATGAGCAGGCTTTTCACGATGAGTTGCGGGCTGACTTTGTCACCGGCGCTGAGGCGCAGTGTCTCGCCGCGAAGATCACTGGTCAAGGTGAGGCTGCCGAGTCTCAGGATGCGGAAAGACTGGGCATCTTTGGTTGCACGCTCGACAGCCAGTTCTTTTTCGAGTGTCTGGCCGTTGCATTCGATCACGATTGTCAGCGGTTCCGTTAGTTCCGGACAGGCGTAATGCAGCAAGATGTCATACGTGCCAGCAGCGATGAATTCGATGCGCCACTCGATCTCACCGATGGTGGCGGTTTGCGCATCTGCCGGAGCTTTGGGTGTGACCTTCTGTGCTAGTGCGGGTGACAGCGCGATGAGGGCTTGTTTTTGCTCGATGGGCACCGGGGCTGGCATGGGGGCCGGCATGGGCATGGTGCCGGACTGCGCCTGCTGGGTGGCGATCAAATCCAGCACCCCGCCTGCACTGATGATTTGCTGGATGCGGGCGATTTCTGCGGTGTAGGGAGACTTGTCGGTGGCGGTGGCGGCCTGCCGTTGCAATTCGATGAGATACTTGCCAAGCAGAGGAATATGCCGTGCGCTCAGCTCCTTCTGGTAGATGCCCTCCATCTGCTCCAGGCGTGCACCCGCAGCAGGGGCGGCGGGGGCGGCGGGAGAAGGCGCGGGCTGCTGGGCTGTGGTAAGGCCAGCAAGCAGCAGCAGGCCTGCGGTGATCATAAGCAGGTGCTTCATGGTGCCTTCCCTTCATGACTCTCAGCGGAGAGCGCCCATGCGCCGGGCGCTGGCCGGCGTTTTTTGGCGGTGTTTTCAATGGCGCTCAGCGTGGAGAGAAAGGCACGCTCCATGGCGTTGTGCTGTTTCTCACGCGCAGGCGCCACCACGGCTGCCAGCCCGTGATTGACGAGCACGTTTTGATACAGGCCCACATTCGGCAAAAACAGCAGCGCGGCCATGGTGCCGTCTTTGTCGGGATCCGGGCGGATCAGCAGGCGGAGGGGTTTGTCGCGCAGATAACTGGCGGTGAATTCGCGTGCGGCACGACCCACGGCTGGCACATCCTCATCCTCGATGTCGAAATGCTTGGCGAAGCGTTTCACTTCAGGTGCGGTGTTTTCCTCCAGCGGCGCGCAGTCGATCCACAGCAGACGCACCATCATTGTGCGACCTTCGTAAACCACCTTGAAGCGTTCGCCGGAGAGTGGCTCTTCATCCGCGAGGCGGGCATCGCTGATGCTTTCAAAGCCACTGAAACCACCGCCGGTCGTCGTGATCGCGTTGACGCCCGAGCGTCCTGCTTTTTGATCTTCCAAACGCTTCATTCGGCGGATTTCGGCATCGATCTGTCCTTTCAGCGCGGGCTTGGTCACTGCGAGATCATTTAAATCGTCGAGATACTTGGCGGCTGCGGCTGTCCTTGCGGTACCGATGGCGTCTTTCAGAGTCGTGCTGGCCATCTGCATCGCTGTGGTGGAGCCGCTCTGCGTGGGTGGGGGCGTGCTGGTGGCGGTGGCGTCTGTGACGGGGACCAGCCGTAGATTGCGGATGCGGATGATGTTGGCCGGATATCCATTCGCAGCGGTGAAGCGCAGCGTGGCAGGATTGCGGCTGAAGGTCAGCGGCCCCACACGCACCGTGGTGAACGTGGTTTCATCCGTGCTGCGGGTGATTTCAAAAGTGCGGTGATTTTCTGCGGCGATGCCCAGCAGCGTGACTTCATCAAATCCAAACAAGGCGGTCTGCTGCGGCTGGAACTTGGAAGAGGCATAGATGCTGCCTGCGACGGGGGCGTCACTCATGTTGGCTTCAAATTCGATGTGGTAGCTGCCCGGTGTGAGGCGGAAATTCAGCCACTCCGCCCCGCTGCCGTTGGAGCGCCAGCCGCCGAGTGTTTCGCCTGAGGCCTGGGCGGATCCCATCATTCGGGCCTGGGTGAGGGGCAGGGGCGTGGCGAGACTGGATGCTGTGCCGGCGTACAGCGCCTGCAATTGTTCGCGGCGCATGCGGATGGCGCGTGCCTCCTCATAGTCACCCGCCGTGGCGACTTCGGTTTCCACCTTTGCCAGCGCGCGTTCGTACTGCTGGGTGAGCAGTTGAGAATCCGCCATGACCTGGCGCATGAATGCCAAGCGTGTGACGGTGAGTGCGGCCGGCTCCTGGGCGGGTGTTTGCGCCAGCAATACCGCGCAGGCATGCAGAACGAAAATCAGGGCTGGCAGGGAGCGTTTCATCGGGTGGCTGGCACGAGTTCCACGGCCAGCAGTTGCATGAGATTGTCGGTGACCAGCGCCTGTGCAGAGAGTGTCAGCGTGCCTGAGCCATCGCTAATTTTGAGCGTGCCTGCGCTGCGCTCCTCCGGGCCCTTGAGCGTGGTTTCGATGTTCGTGGTGAGGGTGAAGCGCGCTTCTTTGATCAGCAGCCTGCCACCTTCCGCAGTACCACAGCGGTAACGCAGCATGACCTCATACCCCCCAGGGGGCAGCGCGGGCAGCTTCCAGGTGGCGGAGGCTCCGACCTTGGACCATCCGGTGATGGCACCGCCATCGAGCCGCAGATCGCTCAAAGTGGCAGCGTCGAGCGGGAGCTTGATGCGGTCCGGCAGCAGCGAGGTCTTGAGTGTCTGCTCGCGTGTTTGCAGCAGCAGCAGCTCCTTGTCCAGCCGGGCCAGTTCGTTTTGCAAACGCTTACGTTCATCGCGTGCGGTGATGGCGTCGTCGTAATCACGCTCGGCGGCGAACTGTTTTTCCAGTGTGCCCAGCGTGGTGATCTGCTCTTTGACCGGCGCGAGGCTCTCTTCGATCAGCTCGCGCTCGTAGCTCAGCCGCAGCAGTGCGATGTCAGAACTTGCCCCCGGATCATCCGTGCGCTTCTCCGCCATCGGGGCCGACATGGCAAGCCCCGCGCCAACGAGTGCGCAAGCGAGAACGAAACCGGATTTCAAATGGATGAGAGGAGGGGGTGAAATAAGCTGCCTCATGCTAGCCTGTGCGCACCGTGAAACAAGCCCGAACTCAACGTCTCGGCATAGGTGTTTTATTCATAGCGCGGTACGCATAAATTCAGGCTGGCGGGATGTGACAGCCTCTGTCAGCATGCGCGCATGCGCTCCCTCCTTGCACTACTTCTTCTCACCCGCATGGCATTCACGGCCGAGCCGGATTTTCCGCTCACCGAAGACTCCAAACCGCAGCCTAATGTGCCGAAGGGAACGATGCTGAAGGACAGCTACCTTGCGAAAGACGGCAGCGTCTTCCCCGGCACTGAGCGTGAATACCAGATCTATCTGCCCGCCGGTTTCGACAAAGCCAAGCCCGCAGCTTTCATGGTCTTTCAGGACGGCGTCATTTACCAGACTCCCGTCGTCTTTGACAATCTCATTGCCAAACAGGACATCCCGCCGCTGGTCGGCATTTTCATCAAGCCGGGCGTGGTGCCTGCGGCGAATGACAAGGCTCTGCCGCGCTTCAACCGCAGCTTCGAGTACGACAGCATCACGCCCACCTATTCACAGTTTCTCCTCGATGAGTTCCTGCCTGCCATCATGACGAAGCATGGCATCCAGTTGAGCACAGATCCGAATCAGGCTGCGATCTCAGGCAACAGCAGCGGCGGCATCTGCGCCTTCATGGTGGCGTGGCATCGCCCAGACCGCTTCCGCCGCGTCTTCACCGGGGTGGGCACCTATGTGGGCATTCATGGGGCCGATCAGCTGGCCGTTTTGGTGCGCAAGTTCGAGCCCAAGCCGCTGCGGGTGTTTCTGCAATCCGGCACGGGTGACAACAATCTCTACTGCGGGGACTGGTGGATGGCGAACCAGACGATGGAGCGCAGTCTCTCCTGGGCTGGGTATGACGTGAGCCACGCCTGGGGCGAGGGTGGCCACAACGCCAAGCATGCCTCCCAAATTTTCCCTGATGTCCTCCGCTGGCTCTGGCGCGACTGGAAGACGGACATGGAGATCAAAGCGAATGCGAAAAGTGAGTCGAAGTGGAAGGGCTATGAGGTGGTGGGGGAAGGGGAGTTGAGGTCGCTTCAAATGCCAGTGGATTCGAAGCTTGAAGGTCACGGATCCGATTTTCACCGTTTGGCTGCTGCTAAAGACGGGGCAGTATTCGTCATTGCTGAAAATTCGTCATCGCTCTGGACTGTTTCAGCTACAGGAAACGCCACGATCATGGCAAATAGAGTGCTCAATTCCCACATTCAATTTGATTTGGGAATCAACGCAGAAGGCCAGCCTGTGGCTCTCTTTGCGGGACCTGAAGGATTTCGCTATCTCAAAGCCCTAAATACCGATGACAAGAAGAGGCGGCCCCAGCGTTTCTCCGGTGTCTCGAGTTTTGTCATGCGAAGTGATGGCAAAACTCTTGTGAGCGTTGAAGATAATTTCGCTGAAGGTGATCCTTTCTCACCCCACAAAGGCGCAGGCATCTTCATTCTCCCTGAGAAAGAAGAACCCGGTGGCGCAGGCTCGTTTGTGCATGCTGATAGCGTGCGTGCATTTGAGAAGCTCTGTTTGTCGCCAGACCAAACTGTGATCTATGCGAGTCAGAAAGAGAGTGGTGTTATTTTTTCCGCCCAAGTGATCGATGTAGAAGCTCCTTCGGGTGGTGATTCGTTCGCTGCAAAACCTGACACGGCAGGCGTGCCCGCTATTCATGCGCTTGAGCCATTTGGTGACTTGGAGGAAATACGAGGGCAGCAACTTAAAGTTGGTGGCCTCTGTGTGGACACCAACGGCTGGCTCTACGTTGCCACCTTACTCGGCATCCAAGTGCTCGATCAAGCCGGTCGGGTGAATTTCATCATCCCGACACCCAAGCCCCCGCAAGACGTGTGCTTTGGTGGCAAAGATCTCGGCGAGCTGTTTATCGCCTGCGGTGACGCGATCTACAAACGCAAGACGACTGCCCACGGCATCGTCAGCGGTCAGATGGCTCCGATGACGCCACCGAAGCCGAAGCTCTGATTGCGAGCGTAAGGCGGCAGGTTCTCCTTTCATGGGGGACTGGGCGAAAAACTGGTGGTGAGTTACTTCCGCCTCAAGCACATGTAGGCATGACATCCTTCGATTCATTGCGCAGCCTCCTTCAGCGTCGCCTCGACCTCATCGCCGATCATGCGTTTCGGGATCGTGATGCGGCGGCACACTTGGAGGCGTTAAAGCAGGTCTCGGAGGAACTCGGGGCTGAGCATCTCAAACTGCGCGCACAGCTCCCGCCTCGGCTCAATCATTTCCTCACCCAGGCCAGTTATTCGAAAGCCTTGGAATATCTCGATAGCTCAGAGGGTTGAGTACGTTGAAGACGGTTCACCATGAACCGATTCTTTGCTCTCACGACTCTGTTGTGCCTCGCTTTCGCCGTCACGGCCAGCGCTGGCGACAAACCCAACATCATCTTCATTCTCTGCGATGATCTTGGTTATGGCGATGTGAAATGCCTCAACCCCGACGGTAAAATCGCCACACCGAGCTTTGACCGTCTCGCCAAGGAGGGCATGATTTTCACGGATGCGCATTCCGGGTCCAGCGTTTGCACGCCCACACGCTATGGCGTGATGACGGGTCGTTATGCCTGGCGCTCGAAGCTGCAAAGCGGCGTGCTCGGAGGACTGAGTCCGCGTTTGATCGAGCAGGGGAGACAGACTGTGGCAAGCATGCTCAAAGCTCAAGGCTACTCCACGCATTGTGTGGGCAAATGGCACATGGGCATGGATTGGGAGCGCACAGGCCCCACGGAGGAACTGAACATCGAAAAGGCCGAGCAGGTGAACAACGTGGACTACACCAAGCCCATCACCAACGGCCCGAATAGTGTCGGCTTCGATACCTACTTTGGCATCAGCGCCTCGCTGGATATGGTGCCGTATTGTTTCATCGAAAACGATCACGTGGTGGCCAATCCCACGGAGACAATGAAACTCGTCATGAACAAAGGCGGACCTGTGAGCTACACCCGCGAAGGCCCCGGCTCCCCCGGCTTCCGTGGCGAAGATGTGCTGCCCACCTTCACACGTGAGGCGAAAAAAGTCATCGCGGCGAAAGCAAAAGAAGGCGCGCCCTTCTTCCTCTACATGCCGCTGAACTCCCCCCACACACCTATCCTGCCCAGCGAAAAGTGGCAGGGCAAAAGTGGCATCAATGCTTACGCTGATTTTGTGATGGAAACGGACGATGCCATTGGTCAGATCATGCGCGCTACGGAAGAGGCAGGAATCGCGAAGGACACGCTCTTCATTGTCACCAGCGACAACGGTTGTTCCCCGAGCGCCGACTACCCCAAGCTGATCGCCGCAGGGCACAACCCCAGCTACAACATGCGCGGCCACAAGGCGGACATTTTTGACGGCGGTCACCGCGTGCCCTTTATTGTGCGCTGGCCTGCGAAGGTGAAGGGGGGGCAGACTTCTGCTCAAATCGTGTGTCTCACGGATTTTATGGCTACAGCTGCTGACGCCGTCGATGCAAAGCTGCCCGAGACCGCTGCCGAAGACAGCTTCAGCATTCTGCCCGCGCTGCTGGGTGAGTCCGGCAAGCCAGTGCGTCAGAGTGTGATCCACCACTCGATTAATGGTTCCTTTGCTTTGCGTGAAGGCGACTGGAAGCTCGAACTCTGCGCCGGTTCCGGCGGCTGGAGCGACCCACGGCCCGGCAGCCCTGGTGAAAAAGGCCTGCCCGACACGCAGCTCTACAACCTCAAGACAGACATCTCCGAGAAGGACAACGTGCAGGCCGGGCACCCTGAGATCGTCGCCAAGATGACCGCCGAACTTGAGCAGATCGTCACTAGCGGCCGCAGCTCTTCCGGCGCAGCGCAGCAGAACGCGGTGCCGGTCGTCCTCCGCAAGCCCACACCTGCCGCCAAGCCCAAAGGGAAGAAGAAAGTGAAGTGATCCACCGGCCCGCCTGCCGTGCTGAAATCGCGGCACTTTTTTTCGTGCTTTCCCAAACCTTCCCGCTAACCTCGCGACTCGCTTCCCAAACCAAGCAATTACCATGAGCTATTCCTCACCCAAACTTCACAATGCAATGTGGCCCGGACTCGTCGGCAAAGGCGATGGCGAAGGCCAGGAACCACCGATCAGCCTCGAAAAGATGCTGGACCTGACCGCCGCAGCCAATGTGAACGGCCAGAAGTTTGAAGGCATCGACTACTTCCTCTTCCTCCCGCACACCAATCCTGAGGCCAGTGATGACGAGATCAAGAAGATCGCCGATCTCATCGCCGGCAAGGGATTCAGCGTGGGCTCCCTCGTGGCTCCTGTGTGGCCCGGGACTGTCGGTGACTCCGCCATGGGCGACGACGCGCAGCAGGAGAAATTTCTCAGCGCTGTGAAAATGGCCTGCCGCATCGCCAAGATTTTCAACAACCACGGCGTGCGCAAATATGGCGTCATCCGCATCGACTCCGCTGAGTTCGGTGTGTCCAAGTGGCGTGAGAATTCGAAGGCTGGCACCGCCCGCATCGTGGACACCTTCAAGAAGGCAGCGCAGATCGCCGCGGACAGCGGTGAGCGTCTGGCCGCCGAAGGCGAAATCTGCTGGGCCGGTATGCACTCGTGGAAGGACATGCTCGACGTCCTCGAAGGCGTGGGCATGCCCAACGCGCTTGGCTTCCAGGCCGACCTCGCCCACACCTATCTCTACACCCTCGGCTACAATGCTCCTGAGCATGCTCTTCTCAAAGAAGGCTACAGCGAAGCTGAGTTCTGGGCCGCCTATGAGAAGATGACCGACGCGCTGCGCCCTTGGACCATCGACTTCCACGTCGCTCAAAACGACGGTACCGTGCACGGTGCTGGCGCGCACGACAAGACTGGCAAGCATTGCCGCGCTGACGATCCGAACGGCAAGCTCGACATCACCAAGGCCTCCGGCTACTGGCTCAAAGATGCCGCCGCCCGTGGCATCCAGCACATCTGCTGGGATGGTTGCATGTTCCCGAACGCCGTGCTCGAAACGCCGGACACCTGGAACAACATCCTCGCAGCGATGATCAAAGTCCGCGACGCCCACGGCTGGTAACAGCCCGTCCGTCAGATCGATTCTTCAGCGCCGCAGAGGAAACTCTGCGGCGTTTTCATTTCCGCCCATTTCGCATGCATCGTCTCCTTGTCTTGTTCGTGACGCTCGCCTCCTGTGCGCGCATGCCTGCTCCTGTGACGCTGCCCTCTGAAATCACGGCGGTCCTGCCGTCAAACTGCAGGCAGGTGCTCTACGTGACTGCGGTAGATCCGCAGGCGACGGCGGCGGAACTCAGAATGCTCGTGCGCACCCCGACCCATGACTGGCAGGCTACCGGCACCGCCATTCCAGTCCGCATCGGTCGCAACGGCATGGCATGGGGCCATGGCGAGTTCGGCCTGTCCGCTCCGGCTGGCTGGCGCATGAAAAAGGAAGGGGATAGCTGTGCTCCCGCCGGAGTCTTTCGCGTCACCCAGGCATTTGGCTCCGAGCCGTCGCATGCCTGGATCAAGCTGCCCTACATCCACTGCACCGAGCATCATTGGGGCATCGATGATGTTCGCTCGCAGCACTACAACCAGATCGTGGATGATCGCACAGTGACCCCTGATTGGACGGGTCCTGAAACCATGGTTCCCCGCATTGGCTGCTACAAACTGGGGGCTGTCATTGCGCACAATCCAGACAACCAACCGGGCCTTGGTTCCTGCATCTTCATGCACATCTGGCTGGGCGAAAACGTGCCTACGGCGGGCTGCACCGCCATGTCTGAGGCGAACCTGCGCAAGGTTCTCGCGTGGCTGGATCCTGCGACGGAGCCATGTCTCGTGCAAATGGTCCCGGGGCGCTGAAAAGGAAATGCCATAGCATATCTGGAGCTCCCCTCTTTTGAACTGCGGTGCGCAGAGAGGCGGGGAGGCTAGCCAGAATCGAAACCAACTCAGCGATGCTCAATCACATCGCTGCTTTTGAAGCGGACCTTGGGCAGCGCGGCATAGCGGTCATCTGCATGACGATAGCCTGCAGGACAGAGCACGGTCGTGGTAAATCCCTGAGCTTCGAGACCGAGAACTTCGTCGTATTTTGCGGGCACAAAACCCTCCATCGGGCAGGTGTCGATGCCTAGCAGAGCAGCCGCTGCCATGAACTGGCCGAGCGCGATGTAGGCCTGCATCATGGCCCACTCCTTGGTCATGTATCCCTGCTCCAGCGTGCCGGTGAGCATCTTGCGGAAGCCAACCAGTGCATCGGGCGTGCCGCCACGCACTTCGGCGATGCGCATGAGGTTGGCATCAATTTCGACTTCGGACATCGCGCGCTTCGTGGCCATGACGACCAAGTGCGAGCAGTCCACCACCTGGCGCTGACGCCATGAATGACCAATCAACTCCTCACGCAGTTCCTTGTCCTGAATGATGATGAATTTCCACGGCTGCAGACCGTAGCTCGATGGTGTGAGAACGAGCGACTCCTCCAGCGCAGCCCAAGTGTCAGCAGGGATCTTCTTTGTGGAATCGAAGACCTTGGTGGCGTAGCGCCAGTTGAGGGCGGAGAGGAGTTCTGCGGGGGTCATGCGGTGGAAGACTATGAAGTTACAAGTCTAAGGTTTAAAGTTTAAAGTTGGCTCGTTGACGGATGGTGGCGCGCGAACAAAATGCACCCATCACTCCGCAGATCGTGGCGTACGTATTGTAGTACCGGCTTCAGCCGGTTCTGAATTGCAGGCGCAGAAAGGAACGAGCAATACATGCACTCTGGTGCGAAATGCCTGCCTCACTCCAGCTCCGGCGGTAAATTGCCATAGTTCCATGGCAGGCTGAAAGGCGGAGCCTTCAGCGGCTCGGGCTTGGGTTCGGCGGTCATTTGTTTGGCCAGTTCGATGCCTTTCTTCGCCATCTGCGTTCCAGCGGTGATTTCGAGATTGGAATAAGAGGTGAGGCGTGTTTCATACCCGCCGCCGTGCGGACCAAAGGCCTCCTCGGTGGGGACGTAGCCGACGATGCCGTTGGAAAGTTCACAGGGAAAGGTGAAGGCATGCGGGCTCCCTTTTTTGATGTCGAGCCCGTACTGCACGAAGTATTCAGCGGGATTGGAAACAAAGCACACTGGGCCCACCTTGATGCACTGCACTTCGCAATCGACGAGGGGCTGCTTCTTGTTGAGGTGGTCAAGCATGAGGATCTCCTTGGAAAAAAGGAAGTCGGTGGCGTCTCCAGCGACTCGCGGTTTGCTCACGAGATCGAGACTTTTCTCCACCCGCTGCGGCGATGGCGGACGACGTTTGATTTTCAGAACTTCCTGGCGTGTTTCAATGGGAGCCGCTGTGATCTTGGGCTGCGTGAGTAAAACACGGATCGCTTCAGCTCCCACACTTCCGCCGACACGCTGGCTCCACTCCTCGGGCTTCGGGTTTTGATAGGGGCTGAGGTTGTCCACCTGCGTGATGTCGCCGCAGGCCCCCTGCATGAAGACCACCGGTGCATGCGTGCCGAGTCCGCCCTGAATGGTTTTTTCGAGGTATTGAATCCAGTTGGCCGAAATGCCGCCGGGGTTGGTGGTCGCATGGCAGGCATAGTTCACCACCACGCCCACCATCTGGCCCTGCATGTCCCAAGCACCGATGACACCCACCTGCGGATCAATGGGCCCCGCGTATTCCAAGATCTCCGGATTACCAGGACGCGGATGGCTCCAGCTCTGGCCGTTCTTCATGCGCAGGCGGCGATTGAAAGCCACCTTGTCCTCATGGCCAAAACCACAGCCCAGTTGTACCGGCACTTTGTTTTGGTTCGCCAGGACGACCCCTGTCACAATCTCACGCGTCAGTCGCAGCAGGTAGCCGGGGTCTGCGCAGGAGGATTGTTCATACGCGAGCTTCTTCACGAGGTCAGAGGCGCCGTCATATTCACCGGGCATGACCATGCCGACGGGGCCGGAGCTGTGCGAATGCGAGGCGCAGATCAGCACGGCGTCCCCGGTGATGCCGGTGGCTTTTTCGATTTGAGCACGGGCGTCCAGCACAACCTGCCGCGGCACCACAAGCGCGTCGAGGCCGATGACCACGGCGGTCTTTTTTCCATCATCAAACAGGGCCACCCGCACCTTGCAGGCGTCGTGAAAGGTCCGGTGGAAGCTTTTGCCATAGCCGCCGGGCTGCTCCATGCCGATGTCTGGAGTGATGTCCCGCACCGCAAATCCGGCCTTGATGCTGGAGGTGGGGGCAGGGGGCAGAGCATGAAGCGTCAGGCTGGACAGACCGACAAGGAAGGGGAGAAAGCGAAGGCGCATGGGGTGAAGTACGCACGTGCCTGGCATGTTTGAATATAAAAAACTTACAATACATCTTGGTGCGGATAATGCATTATAACGTGCTCCTATCTACCGTCGCGCCGTTCTTTTCCCTAGTGCTCGTGAATGCCACCTATTACATTGCCAAAGGCCAGAAGACACTCGGTCCCTGTTCCAAAGATGATCTGCGCAATTTTCTCGCCTACGGATCGATCCGCGACAATGACTTGGTGAAGCGTGGGGACGAGGAGCAGTGGCGTCCCGTTTCGACCCTGCTGGAACTGCATGCCCAGGGGCAGGTCGTCGCTGACGGTCTCACGGTCCTTCCCACACGCCGCCGGGTGGCACGCTACCGTGACTACAATCGTGTGCCCTACAACCAGCGCGGGGGTACGGTTCTGCGGCGCATGATCCTGGGTTTCTTATTTTTCCCGCCCCTGCTGTGGTGGGCGGCGGTGTCCTTGTATTCAGATCATATTTTCCGGCAGAAGAAGGATGAGAACGGCTACCTCGTGGTATGGGGCCGCTGGGTGGAGGTGCTGGTGACGACCATGATCATCGTGAACGCCATTGCGTGGTGGATGGCCATCTCCTATACCTCCTGGCTGCTTGGGCCGGGCCTTGCGGAGCTGATGAAGGGTTTGGGTGAAGGGGGGGACGTGATCAAGGGGATGATCAATGACATGTCCAGGAAGTAACAAAAAATCGCCCGACAGAAACCTGCCGGGCGATTCGATGGATGGACAGTCCGCTAAAGCGAGACGGCGTTAGATGTTTGCAGCGCTGTAATCCCAGCCCTGGCGGTAGGCCGCGCGGGTGATGAGCTTGTTGGCTTCCGCGTTGTCGGACTCCTGCTTGGCGGCATCCCAGTTGATGACTTTGTCGGGATTGGCGATGGCGAGGTTGCCGAGGAGGCAGAGCTTGGTCAGCGGCACGGAGTAGTCGAAATTGCTGCCGCAGATCTTGTCCTGCTCAATGGCGCGGATGAGTTCGAGCTGCGGTTCGCCTTCGGCGAGCGCGGGTTCCAGCTTCGCCACAGGGGGCTTGCCACCGAGGAATTCGGTCATCTTGGCGTTCGGGATCAGACGTGGGCTGCCGCAATAGTCGTCGGTGTTGAGGATCACGCCGGCATCACCACGTAGGAGGAAGCCGCCTTTGATCTTGTCCCAGTCGCGGTCGGCATCGAGTTCTGCCGGACGCTCAGGCTTCAGGCTGCCTTCATACCAGTGCAGTTTGACCTCGCCGTATTTCTCCGTCTTGAAGTAGAACACCACGTGGGAGGACTTCGGCCAGCTCACGTCGGTGAGTTCCTGGCATTCGGCTTCCATTTTGTAGGGTTCGCCGAGGCCGCAGGCCCAGAAAGGACCGTCGAGAAGATGGCAGCCCATGTCGCCCATGGCACCTGCGCCGTATTCGCGGTGGCCGCGCCAGGCGAAGGGATGGAGACCGTCGGTATAGGGGACGGAAGGGCAGGCGGCCAGCCAGGAGTCCCAGTTGAACAGATCCTCAGCGGTTTCGACCATCATGTCTTTGCCGTCCGGGCCTTTCTTCTTCTCTTTGATCTTCGGCACTGTGCCATGGATGTACTTGTCCTTGGCTGCATTGCCCTGTGGCCAGATGGGGCGGTTGGTCCAGACGTGGATTTCTTGGACGTTGCCCACGATGCCTTCGCTGACCCACTGCTTGAGGAAGCGGATGCCTTTGCCGGTGTGGCCTTGGTTGCCCATGTTGGTCTTCACGCCTTTTTTCTTGGCGGCTTCGTGAAGTTGATTGGCTTCCCAGA
This sequence comes from Prosthecobacter sp., assembly GCF_029946185.1. GTDB lineage: Bacteria > Verrucomicrobiota > Verrucomicrobiia > Verrucomicrobiales > Verrucomicrobiaceae > Prosthecobacter. The sequence continues at coordinate 18,107 of NZ_JAQSEA010000115.1, read as the reverse complement.
TGCGGTTCACCAGGGGCTTCTGCACGCAGACGTGCTTGCCGCGCTTGATGGCTTCCATCGCTGCAGGGTAGTGAGCGTGGTCAGGAGTGGAAACGGTGACCATGTCGATCTTGTCACCCATCGTTTCAAACATCTCACGGAAGTTCTCGAACATCTTCGCGTCCGGGTATTTCTGCTGTGCCTGCTTGAGGCGTTCACGGTCCACGTCGCAAATGGCGACAATGTTGGCTCCCTTGGCGGAGATACCCACATCAGAGGCACCTTTGCCGCCTGCGCCACCGATGCCGGCGACATTGATTTTTTTGACGACACCTTCCTGACCAATCAGCAGATTGGGGAGAAAGATGCTGCCCGCAGTTGCGGCAGTGTTGCGGAGGAAAGTACGGCGGTTGGGGAAAAGCGAGGGCTTCATATGGATGGATTGGGGCCGCAAAGATAGCGGATTGCCTCAGAACTACGCAATGGGAATGTCAGCTCCCGAAAAAAACGTACTTACAAGCGGAGAAATGTGTCCGGGGCATTGTTTGTGCTTGGCGCAAAGCGGGTTTACGTTTTAAAAGGCTTCATGGACTTCGCTAAATTTGCTTCTGATCTCTCTGGATGGGTCTGGGGCGTGCCCCTCATCATTTTGCTGTTTGGCACGCATTTGTTCCTGACACTCCGCACCGGCTTCATCCAGCGCTTCCTGCCTCGGGCGATCAAGATTTCCTTTTCGCGTGAAAAAGCAGGGGAGGGGGATGTGTCGCAGTTCGGCGCACTCATGACAGCCCTCGCCGCTACCATTGGCACCGGCAATATCATTGGTGTGGCGGGTGCCGTGACCATGGGCGGTCCGGGCGCAGTGCTGTGGATGTGGCTGACTGGCGTCTTTGGCATTGCCACGAAATATTCGGAAGCCGTGCTGGCTGTGAAATATCGCGTCACCATGCCGGACGGCAGCATGGCCGGTGGACCCATGTATGCGCTGGAGCGGGGTCTCGGGCAGAAGTGGCTGGGCATCGTGTTCGCTGTTTTCACCTGCATCGCCGCCTTTGGCATCGGCAACATGACTCAGGCCAACAGCATTGTTGAAATGCTCATTGAGCAGGTGAAGCCGGAATCCGTCACCAACCTGCGCTGGATTGTCGGTGGTGTGATGGCGGCTTTGACCGCCGCAGTCATTCTCGGTGGCGTGAAGAGCATTGCAAAGGTGTGCGGCATTCTCGTCCCATTCATGGCGGTGGGCTACATCATCGGCTGCACGCTGATTTTGATCAAAAACTATGCCGCATTGCCACAGGCTTTTGCGGACATCTGGAACGGTGCCTGGAGCGGTCAGGCGGCCGCTGGCGGCTTCATCGGTGCCACGTTGAAGCAGGTGGCGCAGGCGGGGATCGCCCGCGGTTTGTTCTCGAATGAGTCGGGTCTCGGCTCCGCCCCCATCGTGGCGGCGGCGGCGAAGACACCCAATCCGGTCCGCCAGGCGCTCGTCAGCAGCACGGCCACCTTCTGGGACACAGTCGTGATCTGCCTCATGACCGGTCTGGTCATCGTTAGCAGTGGTCACTGGAAGGAAGGGTTGCCAAAAGCAGCTCTCACCAGCGCGGCGTTCAACGAACTGCATTCGATCGGGCCCTACATTCTCCTGATCGGCATGATGACCTTCGTGTTCTCCACCATCCTCGGCTGGGGCTACTACGGCGAAAAGGCGGCTGAGTATCTGTTCGGCACGCGCGCGGTGAAGCCCTACCGTATTCTGTGGGTGCTGGCGGTGCTGTTTGGCTCCGTGCAGCCAGCTCAGGCCGTCTGGGACTTTGCCGATGCCGCCAACGGCCTCATGGCCCTGCCAAACCTGATCTGCCTCATCTGCCTCAGCGGGGTGATCGTGGCCGAAACCAAGGCCTATAAACACGAGCTGACCGGCAAGGACTGAAAAAGTCTGCTGTCCTACTTGCAAGAACCGCGGTCGCCTCTATTCTCTCAGCCCGCCACTCACTGCCTCATGGTGTAATGGTAACACAGCAGATTCTGAATCTGTCATTCAAGGTTCGAGTCCTTGTGAGGCAACCACTCCTGCCACAGGCAGAGGTACCCAAAAAAAACGGCACAGGCATCTCAAAAGACGCACCGTGCCGTTTCGTTAAACAATAGGAGGAACAACTCAGGCCTTGGCCTGCGCTGCTGCAAGGATCGCTGAGTCCAGGCGTGCCAGGCGATGGGCGCTGGAGGCGGATTCAATGCCTTCGAGGGCGCGATAGGTCTTGCCCACTTTCTTCACGAGACCGCAGTTGGTCAGCTTGAGAATCTTCTCATACGAACGCAGGCGGAGCATCTCTTCGCCACCACTGACAGCATTTTTCAGCTTCAATCCTTCAAACACTTTCGAAAAGAGGGCTTTAAACTCAAAGGTTTCGCCCGTGGACAGTACGTTCACCAGTTCATCGGTGACGTGATCAACTACCCGGCGGGAAAAAGGCGCTTTTTTAGTGACTGCTTTTGTTGTGACCATCTATCCCTGTACCACAAAAAAGGCGTTCTGTCTCAGAAACCCTTCGCAAATGTCACATTTCTGCGTCGTAATGCCACATTAGGCTGCTAGATACATCTCTTTGCAAGGTCGGCTAAGTTTTTTGAAAGAATATTCAGCTCTTAAGGCGGCCGATTTGTTTTTCTGCGGCCAGGAGCGCCTCAGACTCACCGGACCCCGACCTCGTGTGTAGCGTGCGCCTTTGCCGGCATTATGCTGCGAGATCCGACGCTCAAGATCATTGGTGATACCGCAGTAGAGCGTCCCGTCTTTGCACAGCAGGACATAGAGGTGCCACTTTTTCGCGAGCTTGGCTTTGGCAGCTTTAGCTTTGGCGGCCTTGGTCTTGGCTGCGGGCAGTTTTTTTTTCTTCGGCACCGGCCATCATAGCCGGATCGGCGAGAAATCAAAACAGCTCAGTGATGGTCGAACCTTCGGTCAGTGCGATAGGCCGCCCATCCGCCGAGTGGTAACTGATCTCGCGGTAATCGTATCCCAGTGCCGAGTAGATGCTGGCATGAATGTCTGCCGGCGTGACAGGGCGGTCTTTGGGGTAGGCCCCGCTGGCATCCGAACTGCCGATCACCTGGCCGCCGCGCACGCCGCCGCCGGCGAGCACCACGCTGTAGCAGCCCGGCCAGTGGTCACGACCAGCCTCGTTGTTGATCTTCGGCGTGCGGCCAAACTCGCCCATCCAGACGACCAGCGTGGTTTCCAGCAGGCCGCGTTCTTCCAGATCGTCGAGCAGCGCGGAGTAAGCCTGCTCCATCGGTGGCACCAGGCGGTTCTTGAGGCCGTTGAAGTTGTCCTTGTGAGTGTCCCAGGTGATGGAGGGTCCGTTCACTGTGGTGACAAACCGCGTGCCGGATTCGACCAGACGCCGCGCGAGGAGGTGAGACTGGCCCCAGCTGTGCCGGCCATAACGCTCGCGTACCTTGGCTGGCTCCTTGGAGAGATCGAAGGCGTCTGCTGCCTTGCCAGATTGCAGCATCGTGGCGGCCTGCTCATTGAAAATGTCCATTTGGGCCGTATGACTGGTGGCGATGGGACGTGCGGCGGCACTCATCTGATTCAGCAGCGCGAGGCGTTCTTGAAGGCGCGCTGGGGTCAGGCTGGCATCCAGCCCCATGTTCCTCACGCGAAAGGCGGCGGCATTGGGATCATCATCGAGCACATAGGGGTCGAAGCGCGTGCCTAGGCAGCCGCCAAACTGGCCGGGCGTCAGATACACCTTGCTGTCGCAATGCGGAAACGGCGTGATGACATACGGCGGCACTCCTTTGCTGAAGCCATCGCGCTGTGCCAGCCAGCCAACGAGCGTGCCGACACCAGGCAGATCAGTCGGGCTGGGTGTGATGAGCGTGCTGTCCACACGATACGGACGCCCCGTGGTCGCCCAGTGCATGCCACCATTGTGACTGCTGTGCCCGTGATGGACGGAACGGATCAGCGCGAGCTTGTCCATGCGCTTCGCCATCTGCGGCAGCAGCTCCGTCACATGAATGCCCGGAACATTGCTGCGGATCGTTTTGAATTCGCCACGAATCTCCGAGGGGCCATCCGGCTTGGGATCCCATAGGTCGATGTGACTCGGGGCGCCGCCATTGAAGATCATGATCACCGACTTGGCCTTGCCGAGTCCGATGCTGGTCTTGCCAGAGGTCGCGCCCAGTGCGGCGAGCTGATTCAATCCCAAGCCCAGCATCCCCATGCCACCGGCATGGAGCAGGCTGCGTCGCGAAAGGCGAATATCTGGAACGGGAGAGCTCACGATGTGAAGAAACTACGGGGATAGGAGCACGATCTTGCGAGAGGTGAGAAGACAGACCCTTTGCTACATTCACACCCGCCACTTCAAGTCCACCTTCACGCCATTCCAGTCATGCTCGGGCAGATGCGTGTGCGTGGTGAAACTACCGCCCGTGGGACTGAGCCGGGCCATGGTCCAGCCGGTGGTGCTGTCCTTGGGATTGGCCACATAGGAGGTTGCCGGTGTGTTGAGGATATGAATGTCGCGATGATGAAAGTAATTTCGGTGATGGATGTGCCCATGGACATAGGCTTTGACGTGAGGCCGTGAAGCAAGGACTTCCCACAGCGGCTCCGAGTCTTCCAATCCACCGGGGAAATGTTTTTCCTCCCCACCGAGGCGCGGGTTGTGATGGGCAAAAATCAAGGCGGGTTTGTCTGCGTGCGAATCCAGCATTTTTGACAGCCAGTCACGCTGTTCCTGCCCCAGCAAACCCTGGACAACCATCGTGGCCTTGAGGGTATCGAGCAGAAACAGATTGGCACTGGCCGTCTGCACGACGCCGACGTGCTTCGATGCAACGGGCGCGTTTGCCGACTTCTCTGCGCTCAGGACTTTGTAGAAGGCATCGCGGTCATCATGATTGCCCATGGAGAGATGAACCGGAATGCCGGCCTCCCGCAGCGGCGCAATCAATTTCGCAAAGTGGGTGTAGTCCGCAGCTTGGCCGTTACTGAGAGCCAGATCACCATTGATGATCACGACGGCGGGTTGCTTGGGCAGTCCCACAAGGTAGGCCACCGTCTCGCGCAGATGAGTCGGGATCGGCGAATTCTCTGGGTGCTTGCCACCGATGTGCGTGTCGTTCAGGATCGCGATCAGGCTTTCATCCACCTCGGCGGCAAATGCTTCCCGTTGCGTGAAAATAGCAGCGGCCCCCATCTGGGCGATAAATTGTCGGCGTGAAGTGAGATGAATTGGCATGGCTTGCTATACGCGCTGTCGCGCTCGCGTATTGCTCCGCCTATGGACCGCCGCGATTTTATCAAGACCACCAGCGCCGCCGCTGCAATGACGAGTGTTCGCACCGTGCTCTCAGCACCTGCCGCCAAGCGTCAGCCCGAAGTGATCAAAACCGAAAACGCAAAGCCCGGCGCGAGTTTCCAGCTCACGCGCATGCGCCCGGACAGTGCCAAATCCTACCGCACCTCGCTCATCGAAGGCTACTGCTCACGGCAATCCGTCAAGGCAGGCGAGAAGCTCGACATCTTCGTCAGCACCAAGCCGGTGGCAAAGTTCACCATCGACTTCTTTCGCATGGGCTACTACGACGGCGCTGGCTCGCGGTTGATGACCACGCTAGGCCCCTTCGAGGGCAAAGAGCAGCCCGTGCCGGAAATGGCCGACAAGCGCCTCCGCGAATGCCAGTGGGAAGCCACCACCACGCTCACCATCCCCGCCGACTGGCCCAGCGGCGTGTATCTCGGGAGACTTTCCACCGTCGCTGAAGCCGCCGACAAGCCCTACTGGCAGAGCTACCTCATCTTCATCGTCACCGATGACCGCCCCGCCGACATCCTCTTCCAATGCAGCGACAACACCTGGCAGGCCTACAACCGCTGGCCGGTCAATGAATCCCTCTACACCGATCCCCGTGCCGCGCACGCACCCGGAGTCAGCGTGAGCTTTGACCGGCCCTACGGCAAGTATGTGCAGATCTTCGACAACCCGCTGAGCATGGGCAGCGGCGAGTTCCTGCTGTGGGAATACCCGTTGTGCTACTGGCTGGAAAAGGAAGGCTACGACGTCACCTACTGCTCGAACGTGGACAACCTGAATCCCGCCAACCTTGCACGCGTCAAAACGATGATCAGCATTGGTCACGACGAATACTGGGACCTGCGCCAATACGCCAACGTCAAGCAGGCCATCGTCGATGGTCTCAGCGTCCTCTGGCTATCCGCCAATGACGTGTACATGGTCACACCTTTCACGCCGAATGCGAAAGGTGCAGTGAACCGCCGCCTTACCCGCGAAACCTGCTTCGGCGAATTCCGCGAGGAGGAAAAGGAGGCTTATTCCAAAGTCCTCGGCCCCTTTGACAACCCTGGTCCTGACGAGCGCGACATCATCGGCGCACGCACCATCGTCCCCTTCAACGGCGGAGGCGACTGGACCTGCGCCAAGCCCGATCACTGGCTCTTCGAGGGCACCGGCATGAAGCAGGGCGACAGCATCCCCGGCCTCGTCGGCTGGGAATTCCATGGCGATCCCGACACCGCCCGCGCAGGCCTCGATGTCGTCGCCGAAGGCAATGTCTGGGCCGGCGGCACCCGCCTCGGCAAATACGCAGCCACTCTTTTCGAAGGCCCCAAGAAAAACATCGTCTTCAACGCCACCACCATCTTCTGGAGCCAGGGCCTTAGCGACCCTCCCGGCCACATGATCCCCTGGAGCCACTACTCACGCCCCCATGGCCCGGACGCACGCGTGCAGCGCATCACGAAGAATGCTTTGAAGAGGGCGCTGGCATGAAATGGGAGATCGCCATTGCGAGAGCGCTCGAAATGGCCGTCTGGTCTTTGGCGCCTGTCGCGGCGCTGGGTGCTCATCAGGCAGTCCGACAGAGAGTTTTATTTCTACACCGGCATCAGTTAGTTCTGGCCAATTCAGATGATCGCACGCTTTGGGCGGACAGCATTTGGAGGCTGGTGGAGGAACGATATGGACTTCTATGCATGGCTGCAGTTTTGATCCCTGTTATATGTAGCTTCGTTCAGCACCTAGGACTTCGCGGATGGTGGCGTACTGGCATAGGTTTCGTGGTCTGCGCACCAGCGCTGTGGTATGCCAGCATTGCTTTGCAGCTGTTTGGGAAGGTGGTCGCACCCGCGCCTTGATGGTGTTGTCGGCGTTAAGCCGAATCACTCAAACACAATCAAACTCCGCGCCACCTCACCCCTCTGCAGCGCATCATACGCCTCATTGATCCCCTCCAGCGGATAGCGCTTTGTCACCAGTTCATCCAGCATCAGCCTCCCGGACTGATGCATGTCAATGAGCCGCAGCAACTCCGTGCGCGGCTGGGTGCTGCCGTAGAGGCTGCCGCGCAGAGTTTTCTCGGCATAGACGAGCTGATTCACATTGATGGAGGCGCGATCTGCTGCGCTGGTGATGCCGACCATCACGCACATGCCGCCCTTCTTCGTCGCATCAAAGGCCTGCTCGGCGGTTTTGCCTGAGCCATAGGCTTCGAAGGCGTAGTCCACGCCTTTGCCATCGGTGAGGTCTTTGATGGCCTGCACGGGATCACCAGCGTTGGCATCCACGTAATGCGTCGCGCCGAACTGGCGGGCGTCGCCTTCTTTGCGGCTGAATTTGTCCACGGCGATGATCTGCCGCGCTCCGGCCATCCGGGCGCCTTGCACGATGTTCAAGCCGATGCCGCCGCAGCCGATCACCGCCACGGTGCTGTTCGGCTGCATTTGGGCCGCACGCTCCACTGCACCGATGCCGGTGATGACGCCGCAGCCGATGAGCGCCGCTTTCTCAAACGAGAACTCCTTGGGGATCTTCACCACCGAGGCCTGCGGCATGGTGGCGAGGGAGGAGAAGGCGGAGACGCCGGCGTAGTGGCGGATGCTCTCGCCAGCAGAGTTTTGAAAACGTGTGGTGCCATCGGGCATGAGGCCGGTAAAGCGCATCGCGGTGCCCATGTCACAAAGCGCCGGGCGTCCGCTGCTGCAGTACTCGCATTTCCCGCAGGAGCCGCGCCAGACGAGGATCACATGGTCCCCTACTTCCACCGAGGTGACACCTTCGCCCACGGCTTCAATCACCCCGCTGCCCTCATGGCCGAGGATGATCGGCATCGGCATGGAAAGGTCGCCCTTCATCACATGCAGGTCACTGTGGCACACGCCTGCGGCCTTCATCCGCACCGTCACTTCACCTTGCTGCGGGGGCAGTACTCGCACTTCTTCAATGCGCAGAGGCTTTTTCGCTTCATACAAAACGGCGGCTGGGGCGAGGGTGGACATGGCGGGATGAGAGAGCATACAGGCGCACGGGCAAGCGATACGTTGGTGGAGTTGAGTGGTGGTAGAACAGCTTGCTTTGGCTTTTGCCCCGTCTGAAAGTGTCAAGCCCGCGCGCCACTTATTGGTGGCGCGCCTTCAGTCATTAAAACCCTATGAAACGTACTCTCTGCCTGCTCGCCGGACTACTCACCCTCTCTCTGCTCCCGGCATCTGCTGCCGATGGAGCTACCTATCCGGCCAAAGCGCCTGTCCTTAAATATGAGGTGCCGGCCAAGTGGACGACCGAGGTGGACCCTGCGGATGGCAGCATCTCCATCAATTCCGATGACGAGCGCGTTTCCATCAATTTCGGCGAAACCGAGGCTGAGGCCTCGATGGAGGTGTTTAAAATCATGCTGCCAGCCATGGTTGAAGAATTCAAGGATGCCAAGGAAGTGGAAGCCGCAAAGGAGCACACTTCGGACGGCCTTACCGGCTACACTGCCACCTATACCGGAACGATTGAGGACAGCCCGGTGGTGATCATCATGGTTCTTTTCAAAGCTGGCAAGGACCGCTCGATCATCGCGAATTTCATCTTGGATAATCCAGCCTCGCTGCCGAAAGAGCAGGGTGAAAAATTTGAGGCCTTCATGAAGTCGCTGAAAGGCGTCGAGAAGTGACTAGTCAGGGCTGAGGAACTGTCAATAATGGGGGGAATCAGGCGCTGAATTGCGGTCTGTCGTCCTTGCAGCATGAGCGCTGGCAGATCATTCATCACTCCACTCCCCGGTTGCAGGTATCGCCGGTCTCGCTGAGATAGCGTCCGCATGTTTTCCAACCGCAAGACATTCCTCCACCTCGGCGCTCTGGCGCTGCTGGGCGTGACCGGTCTCCGGGCACAGGCTCCGGCAGCACCGGCGCCGCCGGTCTCCGCGCCTGCTGCTGAAACATTGCCCGAATTGCCGGCACTGCAGGCAGCGGCGCGCGCCGTCGAGGCAAAGCTGCCGTCGGCCGTTGTGCCGCCCCAGACCTATTTTGATCTTTCGCCCGTGCAGCGGGATCGCTGGCGGAAGTTTCTCCCGCAGACGCTCCTGAAGCTCACGCGGCGTGAACGTGTGCAGATCGTGGTGCTGGGAGATGCGATCATGGATGGTGCGCAGGCCGAGCCAGGCGTGGATCCAGTGCTGAAAAGCTTTGCGGGTGTGTTTGCGAAAAAGCTGGCTGCGCAGTTTTACTACACCGGCGGCGTGCGGGTGGTGCGGCCTGGTGGCAAATTGCGCGCCAAGGAATCCATGGTCATAGGGCCGGAGATTTTGATCCAGCCAGTGTATACGTCCAGCATCATTTCGGCCGCTTCGGCGCTTTCCACGGTAGGCTTTCAAGGAAAGCCGGATGTGGTGTTGTTAGCGCAGGGCTTGGAAGACGGGCTTGCGGGAGTGTCTGCGGCGGATGTGATGGTGGCTTTTCGCAGTCTGTTGGACACCGCGCGCGGAAAAAACCTTGAAGTCATCGTCGCTGGACCGATCCCCCAGGCGGCAGACCCGGAGGAGGCCAGTTTGGCGCTTACCCGTGGACCTTCCAGCGTGCTGCGTGAGGCCAGTGCCAAGGCGGAAGTCCTTTTCTCGGACCTGGGCGATTTGTCGCGGCTGCTGGAAACACCTCCCGGAACAAAAGGAGCGGGCCAAATTTTCCCGGCGCTGATGCAGGAGTATCAAAGCCTCCTGAACCTCCTCCCGTCCCAACGGGTGATGACACCAACGACTGGCATGCACGCGGAAATGGGACGCATCTTGTTTCAGGATCTGATGCAGGGCGCACCTTCAGTCCCATGGCAGATCAGCGCAGCCAAGGCGACGCTGGTGGGGGAGGGACAGCTGGCCTTGGAGTTTGAAGTTGCCAACACCCGGCGCGATAGCCTGACCGTGACGCTGCTGCCGCTGGTGCCCGCAGGACTCAAGCCCAAGGACACGAATCCCGAACTCCCGCTAGAGGCCGGCGCGAAACAGACGGTGAAGTTGAACTACACCCTCACTGCCACCCGCGATCTGCCGCTGACCGATGGCAAAATGCGCCTGCCAATTCTGGTGGTTGCGGGCAAAGAGTCGCGTATCGAGGACATCGTGGTGCCGCTGCGTCCGTTCAGCATGACTTGGAATGCACGCACGGCATTCAATCAAGAAGCGGAGTACTCGCCTCAACTCGAAATCGAAAACAGCATGGGTTCCAAGCTCTCCGCCACCTGGGAATCAAACTGGGGTGGGAAGGCTCAAACAGGTAAAGTCGAGCTGGACGTCAGCGGTTCGGAGGTGCTCAAGCTGGCTCTGCCACTGCCCGTAGATGGGAAGGCACCGTTGCGCCAGGTGCTGCCATTGAAGGTGGCTTTGAGTGCCAATGGGGTAAAGCAGAGCTTTGACCGCAACCTTGAAATCACGCGCAACATGGGACTCAAAGAAGCCGTGCCCCTGACTGCGGCGGACGGCCAGCAGAGCGCCGTGACCCTGCGGGCGGATGCTGACAGCATGAAGCTGTTTTTCACGCTCGACCTGACCGGCGTCAGTCTCACCGATGACAGCGGCGGCAATGCCTTTGAGCTGCTGCTGAACCTCGACGCACGCAGCTATGGCGAACGCTTGACTCCGGGCGCCACGGCAGCGCTGCGCATCACCGGCAAAGCGGCCGATGGTGCTGCGGTGATTGATCCGATTGCGCCCTGGGCCTTTGGCAGCGGCTATGCCGCGGTGTTCGAAGCGAAAGAAATTCAGGCAGAACTCAGCAGTTCCGCAGGTGGCGGCCGCAGGCTCACGATCTCACTGCCGAAAAGCTATCTCTACCGCCACGAATGGGCCCTGGGCAATGGCAACAGCGAGCTGGGCCTGAACCTGCGCTTCAACGGCGGCGGACGTGACTATTTTCTCACCCGCAGCAGGCATCACGGTGATGACGCGGAGAGCTTGAGCGTCTTGGAATTGACTGACAAACCCACGCAGCGCTGGACAGTGCGCGTGGAGTAGAAGAAAAACAAACATGGCTGAAGAAAGAGCGAGTAAAAAATTGTGGGACCGTGCTGCGTGGAAAGACGCGAGCTTTTTCCTGACCTACCTGCGTCCGCACTACAACGTCTTCATCCCGGCGCTCATCGCGCTGGCGATCACAGGCGGCATGACAATCGTCTTCATCAAAGAACTGGCCGGCGTGGCAGGGCGGGGGATCGGTGGTGCTACCGGACCTGAATGGATGGCTGAACTCAACCGCAGCGCCTGGTTTTTGGTAGGCATCGTGGCGGTACAGGCTGTGATTGCCTTCTTCCGCATCCTGCTCTTTGCCAAAGCTTCCGAGCGCGCTCTCGCAGCCCTGCGGCTGGACACCTTCAGTCGCATCATTCGTCTGCCGATGACGACGCTGAACCAGCGCCGCGTCGGCGAACTGGCTTCACGCCTGGCCAATGATGTCGAGGCCATGCGCGAGACGCTGGTGGTCACGATCCCGATGCTGATCCGCCACACGGTGATGCTGACGCTCTGTCTGGTGCTGATCCTGAACATGTCGGTGAAACTCTCGCTGTTCATGGTGGGCACGATCCCCGTGGTGATCGTGATGATCGCCATTTTCGGCTCACGCATTCGCAAGCTGACCAAGCGCGCGCAGGACAACCTCGCCTCCTCACAGGTCGTGGTGGACGAAAGCCTGCAAAGCATCGTCAGCGTGAAAGCCTTCCGCAATGAGGCCTATGAACTGGCCCGCTATGACAAGAACCTCAGCGAATACCTGCGCACCGTGCTGCGTGCGGCGATTCCACGCGCTTCGTTCATCGCATTCATCATCTTCGCCTTCAGCGTGGCCTTGATCCTCGTGACGTGGTTCGCCATGCGCATGCTGAACGACGGAGGTATCGGCAAGGAGGAGCTGACACAGTTTGCCGGTCTCAGCGGCATGATCGCAGCCTCGTTCGTGCAATTTCCCGAACTGATCACCCAGCTCCAGCGTTCTCTCGGAGCCACCGAGCGCGTGCGTGAAATCCTGCGAGATCAAATCGAGCCGGATGACACCGTCGGAGCCTCAAAGATGCGCTTCAAAGGCGAGATCGACATACACGATGTCAGCTTTGCCTACCCCACCCGCCCTGAAGCCGTGGTGCTGCGTGATTTTAATCTGCAGGCAAAGGCCGGGCAGCGCATCGCACTCGTCGGTCCCAGCGGTTCGGGCAAATCCACCAGCGTGTCTTTGCTCTTCCGTTTTTATGATCCGACCACCGGCGAAATTCGCATCGACGGTCAGCCAATTCGCGAAATGTCGCTCACCACGCTGCGCCGCAATCTCGCCCTGGTGCCTCAGGAGGTTCTTTTGTTTGGCGGCAGCATCAAAGAAAACATCGCCTACGGCAAACCCGAGGCCACCGAAGAGGAGATCATCAGCGCCGCGAAAAAAGCCAACGCGCATGATTTCATCGCAGGCCTCACCGAAGGTTATCAGACCCTTGTGGGAGATCGCGGCACCCAGCTTTCGGGTGGCCAGCGCCAGCGCATTGCCATTGCCCGCGCCATTCTCGCCGATCCGGCCATCCTGATTCTCGATGAAGCCACCAGCAGCCTGGATGCCGAAAGCGAACGCCTCGTGCAGGACGCACTCGACAAGCTGATGGAAAACCGCACCAGCATCATCATCGCCCACCGCCTCAGCACCGTGCGCCGCTGTGATCAGATTCTCGTCATGTCCAGCGGTGCCATTCTCGAACGCGGCACCCACGATGAACTGGTGGCGAAGCCGGGCAGTTTGTACGGCTCGCTGGCGAAGCTGCAGTTGGAGTAGCACACCGAAAACTTGGTGTGAGACGCTTGGCTTGGTTCAGGCAGGTGCAAGATCAGCCTGAACCCAAGAAGCCATGCTCTCAGCACGCTTCGCCTGACGTAGCAGATCCCTGGTGTTTTCTCATTGGCCCTGACTCTCTATTTCTAACTCTTCAGCAGTAATTTCGACAGCTCCATGCTTTAGAAATTGGGTGCAAACCGCATCAAAAAGAATTTGGGTTTCCTTCCGACCATTTAAAATAAAAACTGCAATCTGATTCAGGGCTTCGAAGTCAAAAGCGATTGGAACATTGGCTCCTGATCTATCATCAAAGACATCTGCCTGGCATTGATCCAGTTCCACTCGAAATCCATCCAGAGTGAGGTCTTCCGTGACCTTGAAGTAATCCGAGCACGGCAGCTTATAAAATTTTGCAGTATGACTCATTGTGATTCAATTTTGCCAGCAAAAGGCATCCCCCAATCCTTTTCACATCTCACCTCTTAACTCCGGAACACCATCGCCGGCTCCAGCTTGCTTACACGCCAGATGCCCATCAGAGCCGCCAGCGTGCAGATGCCCAGAACCACAGCCAGTGCGGCAAAGGGGACAAACTGAGGCATGTAGAAAGGCGGCTGCTCGTTTTTCATCGCTCCTATGGCAAACCCCGCCGTCCCGAGCAAACCAATGCCATAGCCAATGAACCCCACCGTGAACGCCTGGGCAATGAGCATCAGGCACAACGTGCCATTCGACGCACCCATCGCCTTCAGCGCACCGAGATGCCGCATGTTTTCCAGCACGAATGAATAAAACGTCTGGCAGCTCACCGCCATGCCGACGAGCAGGCCGATGATGACCGTGGTGCCAAATGAAATCGGAATGCCCGTGTTCTTCACATACCACCACACCGTCGAGACATTGAAGTTGTCCGTCTTGTCACCGCCGCGTTGGTCCCAGAACTCACCAAAGCCAGCTTCACGGTTCACGAACGCCTTCAGGCCCGTCTTGCGCTGGATGTCCGCCACCGCCTGATCCAGGCTCACGCCCTCGCGTGGGGCGCAGATCACCGCCTGCAGCATCTTGCGCTGGGACGGCACATACTGCAGCGCCCGCTCGTAGGTGGTCCAAACATAAGGACCGCCGGTGAAAGACGTCGCAGCATCGGCGATCCCCACCACACGCGCTTCCTGGTCATTGATCTCAAACATGTCGCCGACCTTCACCGTGTCACCGCGTTTCTGCGCCAGACGTGTCACACCCAGATCATCAATGATCACCGAATGCGGCAGCCGCAGTTTCATCAGATCACCCTCCAGCATCTTCGCCGGCGCTCCTGCGAGCGTGTTGGCATCAATGCCGATGAGTTGTATCATCTTGAAGCTCCCATTCTCCAACCTCACGCGCTGGATCCCTGTGTAGATCGGCGCAGCCCAGGCCACGCTGCTCAAGCTGCGCACACGGGCCACATCGGTGTCCAGCAGCGGATTCGTCTCATTGACTTGCTCCACCTTTTCCTCCACCACCCAGATCGGAGCGGGGACATTTTTCAGGGTCGATTTCGTCCAGCTCATCAGCCCGCAAAACACCGCCGTCTGCTGCGTCATTAAAAATGTCGCCACCGCGAGACCTGCCACCAGCATCAGGTACTTCGCCGTGTCACCAAACAGCATTTTGAGAGCAAGGCGGAGCATGAGCGGGATAAATCAAAAAAGGTTCATCTAAAGCAAGGTCACCCCCTCAGCTCGTGCGGCAGCGCACAAAGCACTGTCGGAGGAGAGCAATGAGCATTGCAGGCGCAATGTCAGTTCCAGATATGCCGCGTCGTACGAACTGAGCGAATGTTTTGTCGCGAGTCGCTGGATCTCAACAATGTGTGCCGTTGACTCTTCATTCATTCGCACTGGATAACCGTGAATGCAGGTGATTGCCTGGTCTCGTTCGCTCGGGTCCAGCTTCTTCCGCCGCTCACGCACCAGCAGAACATTGAGAGTCTCCAGCAGCCACAGCGGCGGCACATATACGACATCACCGTTGCCAATGTGATGCAGGAATGCTTCCGCCACCCTCTCGTCGTGGCCGGGAAGCACCGTTCCCAGAGCCGCATTCGCATCCGCCACCAAGGTCATCATGCGCGTCTTCCCGCCTCAAGATAATCATGTGCTGTCCAATCATCGGCAGTGTACTTGGCGGCGAGTTGTGCTTTTAACCGCCGCGCCTGCTCGATCTTCTCCCGCACCGGCTGCTCGGGCATGTTTGCACGCTCAGGAGTGATCCGGGCTCGTACATGCCCCTCTTTTGTGAGACAAACCTGCTCCCCCTCCATCACCTTGCGCAGGTAGGAGGCGGCGTTCAGCAAAAAGTCGGCAACGGAGGCGTTCACGATAGCAATCATGCGGGAAATCCGCTGCATTTGCAACGCGCTTTCTACTGAGTTCAGCGCCCGCCACCAAACAGACCGCCGAGTCCGCTGCTGATCACACTGGTCAGTACGCTTTGAATCTGGCCGCCATTGGGATTGTTTTCGTGGATCTGTCCCTGCGGCGTCAGTTTGTCGATGATCTGCGGTAGGAACTGCGTCAGCAGTGGCAGCACCGTATGCACATGCATGCCCACTTTGCCTCCGAGTGCCTGCAGATTCTCCGTCCCGACGGCGGCCTGCACCTGATCCGCATTGATCGGCAGGTTCGTTCCCGTTCCGACCCACGAGGAAAAAATCTCACCCATGCCAGCCTTCTCAAACTGGGCCATCATTCCATTCAAGCCACCCGCTTCATTAAGCAGCCCGGAGAGCATCGCTGCAGGGTCCATTTTGGCAGAGCCGCCGAGCATGCTGCCCAGCGCGTTTTTGGCGAGTGAATCGAAGAGTCCCATGGTGGCTGCGAGTGTGGGGGGAGGGGGGCGGAAAGTCAAGGCTGCGCCGTCAAGAGGTCCAGAAGTCAGGTGTCGTGATCCCGCTAAGCTCGACACTTGCCCCCCTTGACGGCGCAGCCGCCTTGACCACTCCGCGCCTTGACCTCCCACACCCACCCGCTACTCTCTCCACCCCCCCCAACCTTTTTACCCTAGAACCCCAACCATGAGCCAGACCCACGAATTCCAGGCCGAAGTCAAACAAGTCCTCGATATCGTCATTCACAGCCTTTACACCGACCGCGAGATCTTCATTCGCGAACTGGTGTCCAATGCTGCCGATGCGATGGAAAAAATGCGCCTCACCCAGCTCACGGAAAACGACGTGTTCGACGCCTCCGCCGCGCTGGAAGTCACCATCACCACGGATGAAGCCGCCCGCACGCTGACCATCGCCGATCACGGCATCGGCATGACCCGCGCTGAACTGGTCGAAAACCTTGGCACCATTGCCCATTCCGGCTCCAAGGCCTTCGCCGCTGCTTTGAAAAACGCGGGCAAGCAAAACGATGCCTCGCTCATCGGTCAGTTCGGCGTGGGTTTCTACTCCGCCTTCATGGTGGCCGACAAAGTCGAAGTCCACACGCACTCCTGGCGCAACGACGGCGAGCACCTCGTCTGGACCAGCGATGGCAGCACCAGCTACACCATTGATGAATCCGCCGATGAAGCGCGCGGTTGCAAAATCGTGCTGCATCTGAAGGAAGACGCCGCCGAGTTCGCCACGAAGCATCGCGTGAAGCAGATCTTGGAGAAGTATTCGAATTTTGTAACCTTCCCGGTCATCCTCGACACCGAGCGCGTGAACACCGTTGAGGCTCTGTGGTTGAAGTCGAAAGACGGTATCACTGATGAGCAATACACGGAGTTCTACCGCTTCGCCGCGCACGCCTTTGATGATCCCAGCTACCGCCTGCACTTCCAGGCCGAGTCGCCGATCGCCATCAATGCGCTGCTCTTCACCCCGACGCAGAACATGGAATCCTACGGCATGGGCCAGATGGAGCCCAATGTCGGCCTCTACTGCAAGAAGGTGCTCATCGATCCGAAGCCGAAGAAGCTGCTGCCTGAGTGGATGCGCTTCGTCCGTGGCGTCATCGACAGCGAAGACCTGCCGCTGAACATCTCCCGCGAGTCCATGCAGGACAGCGCCCTCGTGCGCAAGCTTGGCGATGTCGTCGCCAAGCGCCTGCTCAAGCACCTCGACAAAGAGGCCATCGAAGACCCGAAGAAGTACGATACGTTTTATGCGAGCTTCAGCCGCTTTTTCAAAGAAGGCATCGCCACCGATCACACCAATCGGGACGCCATCGCCAAGCTGCTCCGCTTTGAATCCAGCATGACCGAGCCCGGCGAGACCGTCAGCCTCACCGAATACGTGAAGCGCATGAAGGAGGAGCAGAAGGAGATCTATTACCAGGTGTCTACCTCCCGCAGCACCATCGAAAGCGGCCCCTACGTTGCTGCTTTCAAGGCCAAGGGCTTTGAAGTGCTCTACATGTTTGAGCACATCGACGAATACGTCATCTCCAGCCTCAGCAAGTTCGAGGACAAGGACCTCAAGTCCGTCAATGCCCCCGATATCGATCTCGGTGAGTCCTCTGCTGAAGGCGAAAGCCTCGCTGAAGGCGATGCCACTTCGCTTTGCGACTGGATGAAGGAACACCTCGTCTCTCAGGTCGAAACCGTCCGCACCGGCAAGCGCCTCGTCGGCAGCCCCGCCCTCGTGCTGACCCCTGAAGGCGAAATGAGCCCGCAGATTCGCCAGATGATGAAGGCGATGGGCAAAGACGGCGACATGCCTGGCTCGAAGGTCATCTTCGAAATCAATCCACGCAATCAGCTCGTCCGCAACCTCGCGACCCTCCGCGAAAAAGATCCTGAAACTGCCGGCCTCATCGCCGAGCAGATGCTGGACAACGCGTTGCTTTCCGCCGGTCTGCTGGACGAGCCACAGCGCATCATCGAGCGTACGCAGAAGCTGATGGAAAAGCTCTCCGCGTAAGCAGCCTCAAAAGCACAAGCGCCTGACAGAAGGGGATCATATGGATCCCCTTCTGAATTTCCGGGGGCGCTGCGCAGTTCAATAATCACGCCGTGCCCGACAGGTCTGTCATGGAGTGGTGGGCCC